>NZ_JBFBDO010000059.1:0-52359 GCF_040683335.1 Kitasatospora sp. NPDC093806 | reverse complement strand
GCAAACGGCGGGGGGGGGCGCCCGGAGGATCCTCCGGGCCCACCCCGCCGCATTCATCGGGAAGTTCTGTCGAATTCCGCTTTCGACGCCCGAAGCCATTCGATGACCTCTTCGACCCGGGTGTTCTTCATTCCGTATCCGGCAACGGACATGAGGTCGACCTCTCCGCCGGAGGAGAGCCGCAGCCTCGGAAAGTACGCGGTCGCGGCCGGGCTGGAGGTCGTCGCGGTTTCGACTCCGACCACGTCAGCCCAGCCCGTGCGGACGGTTTTCATGATTCCCCGGTAGACCACGCCCTCGGACGTGCAATACACACCGGCCACCGGGCATCTGATCACCAACCAGAGCCCGGGAAGCCCGAAGATCAGGATGGGAATCAACTCGTCCACCCGGGAGGCCTGTGCGGCGATCGCCACCCCGGTGAAGAGCGCGATGAGTCCGATGAGGAACTGCGGAACCAACCACGGACTGATCGCTCGCTTCCTCGTTTGCGAAGACATGTCCGACCCCCAGGATTGTTCGACATACGTTCGGAACCGAATTCGGAGCCGCGAAGGCCGACGGAGGCCTGATTGCTGAAAGGCCCCCGCCGGCACGACATCACCTGATCAGAAAGTCCACAATCCTGGTCAGACTACCAGTTCAGGTCCTTCCGGCCATGGCCCAGGAAGTGCACGATGGCCGGCATCGAGACCGCCATGGTGTAGACCGGGTTGTTCCAAGAACTCATGGACCAGGGCGCCCGGCCCATGAGCAGGCTCGGGACGGTGCCCTGCTCCCGCCAACCGGACAGGCGCCCGTACCGCGAATACCGCAGGGCCGTGCCGAGGCCGAACGTCGACGCGCTGAAGATGGCATCGGCGGTGTTCTGCTTCCAGGAGTTGCGGAATCCCTGGTCCTGGATCCGCTGCTGCGCCCTGACGGCGTAGGCACCTGCTTCGAGAGCCGCACAGGCACCCCAGCCGACACCCGGAACCAGGCATCCGACAGTCGCCCCCACCGTGGCCAGTGTGCCGCGGTTGCGCACCACGAAGTTGCCGACGGCCTTCCAAGGCACCTTGCTCGCAACGCGCTTGAGGCTCCGGAGGATAGCGATCCGGCCGTCGAGGTCGTACCGGTTCAGCGGGTCGGCGTACGTGTAGTCGTACGGGTTGGCGTTACCGCCGGGGACGGGGTCCACGGAGAGGAAGCGGCCGGTGGCCGGGTTGTAGAGGCGGATGCCCATCAGGACGATGCCGTCCTGGGCTTCGGCGGAGCGCTGCTTGCCGCCGAGCCAGCCGTAGCGGGCCGCGGGGGTGCCGGCGGCCGGGTTGCCGTACTCGTCGGTGTCGAGGAGGACGGGCTTGGTGAGGGCCGGGTCGGTGACGAGCACGACCGAGCCGAACAGGTTGGTGAGCTGGAGCTTGATCTCTCCCTTGTCGGTGACGGTCGCGGCGAGGTCTCCGTCGATACCGGACGCGTTGCGGGTCCAGGCGCCGGTGCCGGTGTCCTCGACCGTCCAGCCCGGGTTGTCGCTGCTGCCGCCGTAGTGGTTCAGGCGGTTGGCGGTGGTGGCCCAGGTACCGTTGGCCTGCTTGGTGGCGGTGGTGCTGCCGTTGAGGCGGCCGGCGGGGTCGAGGGTCCAGGTCTGCCGGGTGGTCGCGGTCTCCTGGGAGGCGACCAGGTCGTTGACCCGGTAGCCGAGGACCGTGCCGGAGGGCGTCCTGGTGGTGCGGCCGAACGCGTCGTACTGGTAGCCCGCGTCGGTGATCCGGTCGGCGCTGTCGTAGGCGGACGCGGTCGTCGTGGCGCCGGCGGTGGAGCAACTGCCGTCGCCCGCAGGGCCGGAGACCGCCTTCGCGGTGCGGTTGTAGTGGGTGTCGTAGGTGTAGGTCCGAGTGGTGCAGCCGGTGGCGACCGAGCTCTGTTCGGCCTTCACCAGGCGGCCCAGCCGGTCGTAGCCGTAGGCCTTGACGCCGTTGGTGCTGGTGCTCCTGACCACCTGGCCCTGGGTCGAGACCTCCTCGGACTGCGACCAGACGACCTTGCCGTCCGAAACGCGGGTGTAGGTGCGGGAGGTGGCTTTGCCGGAGGCGTTCAGGGTGTCCTTGCGGACGATCCCGCCGGGGTAGGTCTGCTCGGTGAGCTGGCCGTCCGGGCTGTACTTGGCGGTGAACTCGCCGGCCTTGCTGTCGTTCACCGAGGTGACCAGGCCGCGGGGCTCCTTGGCGCGGTCATAGGTGAACGTGATGACGCCGGTGGTGTCGCTGACCTTGACCGGCTTGCCGAACTTGTCGTACTCGGTGGAGGTGGTCGCGCCGTCGGCATCGGTGTAGGAGACGGTCCGGCCGAGGACGTCCTTGACGGTGGCGACCGACTTGCCGGCCGCCGTGGTCTTGACCGCCTCGCCCGTCGCCGGGTCGTACTCGACGGTGGTCTTCGGCACGGCCTGGCCCTCGTCACCGGTGACCTCGGTGGAGACGGTCCGGTCGGCGGCGTCGTAGACGGTCACCGTCCGGCGGGTCTTGCCGGCGTTGGTCTCGGTGGCCTCCTCGGGCTTGCCGGTGCGCGAGTACCGGATGGCCTGCTTGACCGGCAGGGTGGTCGGCATCCGCGCCGCGTCCGCACCGGTGATGTCCGCCCCCGGGGCGGTGACACACGGCTGTCCGGCCCACTCGGGACGGTTGGCGCACGCGGTGTTGGCGGCGTTGGCACCGGCCGTGTAGTAGACGGTCTTGACCGTGGAGGCGTCGGCCGCGTCGGTGCTGCCGGGGACCCGGAGCTCCTCGGTGCGGCCCTGGGCGTCGAAGCGGGTGTTGGTGGTGAGCTTGGCGCCGAGCGCGTCGGTGGTCACCGAGGTGGGCTTCTTCAGCGTCCAGCCGGCGGTGCCGCCGAGCGGGGTGCCGTAGCCGTTCTTGGTGACGCGCAGTTCGACGTCGTCGGCGTAGCCGTCGATGCGGGCGCCGTCGGTCGCGGTGGTGACCAGGTGGTAGGCCTGGCCGTCGGGCTTGTTCTCGTCGTAGGTGTTGGCGTTGTGGTCCCGAACGACGACCGAAGTCCCGGCAGCGAGCGTCGGGTTGACGGTGGTCTTGGTCAGGGTGACCGTGTCCAGACCGGTGTGGTAGCGCTCGCCGGAGCTGGCGCTGTTGGTGCCGGTGATGGTGACCTTGAGCTCGTGGTCACCGCGCGCCAGCCGGACCGTCTGGCTGGTCGCGTACGGGGCGACGACCGGGTCGGCGGAGTAGGTGTCGATCGGCTGGCCGAGGTTCTGGTTGTCGATCGCGAACTGCACGATGCCGTGGTCGCTGTTCTTGGTCAGCTGACCGGAGAGCTGGTAGTCGCCCTCCTCCGGCACGCTGACGCGCATGACGTCGTAGCCGCCGGCGGCGGTCGCACGCACGCCCAGGTGGGCGCCGCCCGACCAGGTCAGGCCGCAGCAGTTGCGGTCGATCTGGACCGGCGCGGTGGCGCCGAGCTGCGGCAGCTTCTCGGCCTCCCAGGTCACCGTGACCGGGGTGCTCTGGCCGTTGACCTGCTCGGTGAGCAAGGCGCGGTACACCGGGCCGAGCGTCTCCGCCACGTCCTGGCCGTCCGCCGTGTAGGTGGTGCGCGAGTCCAGGAGCCGGGCCCGGGACTTGGTGATCTCGGCCTTGCGGGCCTTCTGCTCGTCGGTCAGGTTCGCGGCGAGCAGCTCGGCCGGGATCTGCGGCAGGCCCAGCTCGGCCGTGAACCGCTCCCACTCGGGGTGGGTGCCCAGCGCGATCGCACGGTTGGTCGCCTCCAGGGAACGGACGGCGTGGCCGTAGCGGTCGTACTCCTTGGTGTCGATGTCACCGCCCGGAGTGACGGACGGCGTCGCGGTGTCGACCTCCTGGCCGTTGGCGTTCAGGTAGTGCACGGTGGCCGGCTTGTAGCCGTCCTTGCCGGGCTTCACTGCCGTGGCGGTGTTGGCACCCGGGTCGTCCTCCGGGTCGAAGACGGCGGTGGCGTCGGTGGGGGCGTCCAGCTGCGCCCACGTGGCCACGTCCGCACCGGCCAGGTCGTACGGACCACCGGCGCCGCGGGTGAGCGGCACGTCGTAGACCACGTTGGTCGCGGTCTCGCCGCTGACCTGGTCCTTGGAACCGGCCGCGAGTGCGGCACGGCGGACCTTCAGCAGTCGGCCCGGGTCCTGGTCGGCGGCGGCCTTGCCGAAGTCGAGGCTCCACGGCAGCTGACCGGCCGGCGTGATCCGGGTGACCCGGCCGTCCGCGTCGTAGCCGTAGGTGGTCTTCAGCGGCTGGGTGAGGCGCGGGTTCCAGGCTTCGGCCAGGCGGCCCTTGTCGTCGTACGCGTAGTGCGCGACCTCGACGGCCTCCTCCTTGGAAGTCGCCGGGTTCCACGACCACAGCTTGACGGCCTTCACCCGGTCGATGAAGTCACCGGGCGCGGCCGCAGTGGCCGTGGTCACCTTGCCGTACTCGTACTCCAGGGCCGTGCAGCCGCGCGGCAGCGGGTCGACCGAGCAGCGGTTGGCGTCGTCCACGCCCGCCGCGACCGGCGGGATGACCCGCTTGACCAGCGAGCGGCCGTCGGTGGTGTCGTACTGGTAGCGGGTCGCCGAGGCGGCGCCCGGACCGGTCTCGCTGACCACCTGGTAGCTGTTCGAGCCGGCCTGCTGGGCGAAGACGGTCTTGGTGCCGTCCTGCTCGGTCAGCTCGTAGGTGGTGGCGTTGGTCTGGACGTTCCAGACCTGGTTCGGGCCGGCCCAGCAGCGCCAGATGGTGGCGCCGTTGTAGGCGTCCAGGCACTTGGCGGACTGCTGGTTCAGCAGCTGGCCGTCGGTGCGGACGTCCCACTTCTGGTTGGGGCCGGCGTTGCAGTCCCAGAGGACCACCGGGGTGTTGTCGTCGACCGCGCCCCACGGGTTGTCGAGGCACTTGCCCAGGATCTGGACGCGCTGCTGGTCGTCACGGGTCCACTGCTGGTTGGCGGCACCGGTGCACGGGGCCGTCTGCAGGTTGGTGCCGTTGCCGGCCGCGCCGTTCGGGACCTCCAGGCACAGGCCGGTGGCCGAGAGCTGGATCGCGCCCGCCGTGGCCGGGACCGCCTTCAGCGTCATCGTCTCCGCGCCCGGCTCCGGGAAGAAGGTGCCGTCGGTGCCCTTCGCGAAGGTCAGCGAGCCGTCGTTGTTGCCCTTGATCTCGACCAGGTCGGACTGCGGGAACGACAGCGAGCGGAAATCGGAGCCACTGCCCGCGTTCGGGCCGCCGGACCACTGCGGGCCGAACGGCGCGACGATCTCCTTCATCGACAGGTCGTCGAAGAAGACCTGCTTGTCCGCCGCGGTGAAGCCGTTGTAGAGGCGGAAGAACGCCTCGGTGGCGTCCGCGGGGACGGCCAGGTCCACGCTCAGCTGCTGCCAGCCGTCGGTGAAGCCCGCCTTGGCGGAGGTGGTCTTGGTGTAGCCGGCCGGAGTCTTGACGAAGCCGACCAGCCGCAGGCCGCGGTCGCCGAAGTCCGGGTTGAGGCCGGTCGAGCCGGGGACGTAGATCCAGCCGGTCAGGCGGTACGTCTTGCCCGGCTTCATGCCGAGCGCCATGGTGTTGTCCGGACCGACGCCCGCGTAGGAGTCGATCTGGCCGCTCTGGCTGGTCGGCGTGATCAGCAGCGAGTCGGTCGAGCTGTCGTGGCCGCGCACGGTGGAACGGGAGAGCGACGCCAGGCCGGCCGAGAAGCCGTTGGTGTCGGTGCCCACCTGACGCTGGTTGGTGGTCAGCCGCTCGCCCTGCGGCTGCCAGCCGCGGTCCGTCCCTCGCGAGGACGAGGTACGGGCGACCGACATGCCGAACTCGGTGGTGTCGGTGGTGCTGGTGGTGAAGTCACCGGTCAGCAGGTTGACCGAGCCCGGGCCCGCCTCGGCGCCCGCGGCACCGTCGGCGTTCCGGTCGACGGTGAGGGTGTTCCAGACGGTGGTGTAGCCGTTGCCGGAGCCGTCCTCGGGGAACAGCTTGGCCCGGACCTGGACGACGCCGCCGACGTTGCCGAGCGTGTCGAGCACGTTCCAGTTGGCGTGCGGGCCGAGGTCCGCCAGTCGCGGCCGGTCCTCGGTGACCGGGGTGTTGTCCGCCTTGGTCAGGTTGACCCGGGGCACCGCGTACTCGGTGGCACCGGGACCACGGCGGTACTCGTAGACGACCCGCTTGAACTGGGCCTGCGCGTCCACCGACAGCTTGACCCGCTTTGCTGCCTGGGTGCCGTTGACTGGCGAGCTCATGCCCGCCTGGCCGACCTGGAAGACGTACTCGGCCGGCGGGGACAGGTTGCCCGCGCGGTCCTTGGACTGCACGCTGAGCACGCGCCGGCCCTCGGTGGTCGGGGTGATCGACGTGGTCAGCGCGGCGGTGGCGTTGACAGTGACCGGCGTGCCGCCGTCCAGCGTGTAGACGTACGCCGTCAGGTCGTCGGTGCCGGCGGGCACCGAGAAGGTGAACGAGCCGGCCTGGTTGGCCGCGCCGTGCCACAGCCCGTCCGACGGGTAGTCGGCCGAGGTGACGAACGGCGCGCCCGGACTCGTGGTGTCGACCACGAACTGCGTGGTCACCCAGTTCGAGCGGAGCTTGCCGTCGTCCAGCACCGTGGAGATCGCGTACTGCACGCCCTCGTCGAGCTTGTTGAGGCCGAAGTCGGACGCGCGGACGGAGGCCCACGAGCCGTTCGGCGTGTCCTTCGGGATGGAGCCGAGGAACGTGTTGCCACGCCACAGGTCGAAGTAGACCTTCACCGTGTCACCGTCGACGTCCGCCGCCTGCGCCAGGAAGCGCGGGTTGGCGTCCGAGGTGTACTTCGGGTTGCCCGGCTGGGACGGCTGCACCTCGACCGAGGCCGGAGTGGTCGGCGCGGTGTTGTAGGTGATCGACAGGAACGGCGGGTGGTCGCCCTCGGAGGACTCGAACCGCTTCCAGGTGTAGGAGTCGTTCTCGTCCGCCGCCTTCAGGCCCAGCGCGTACGTGCCCACGCCCATGCCGGACCAGTCCCGCACCAGGGTGGTGACGTCGGCCTGCACCCAGTAGGAGTTGCCAGGGCCCAGGCAGTCATGGTTGTCGCCGTCGTTCGGCACGTCACGGGTCTCGTCGGAGACCGCGTAGCGGTCGATCAGACCCGGCTGGTTGCCCCAGCGGTTGCCCGTGTCCGAGTACTGGGCGGACCAGACCTCCCACTGCTTCGGCAGGCAGTAGGAGGAGTGGAAGTTCGCCAGGTACAGCTTGGCGTCCAGGACCTGCTTGCCGTTGAAGTCGCCACCGGGGAAGTGGATGAACGAACGGGCCTTGACGGCGCCGCCGTTGTACGTCCCCAGCTTCAACTCCGGGGAGGAGGAGTTGTCGTTGTACTCATTGGTCTGCACGTACGTGTCGAAGTTCGCCTCGACGTTGACCACCGGGTCGACCGTCACGGGGAACTGCGTCTTCGCGTCGGCCAGGAAGGCCGCGTCCGGGGTGAACACCAGCTCGGTGCCCGCGCCCTGGCCACGCACCTGCATGGTCACCGGCGCCCGGTGCAGGTGCTCGCCCGAGGCCGGGTCGACCGCCGCGTCCCACATCACCGGGGTGGGGATCTTCACGGCCGTCTTGCCGGTGCCCTTGTCGACCAGCAGCAGAGAACCGTCCTGCTGCGGGACGACGTTGAGGCCGGTGGTGTCCAGCGGAACGGTCAGAGTACCCGCCTGCGCGACGGCGGAGCGGTCCTTCACGATCAGGAACTGCTCGAAGCCGGTCCGGGTGGCCTCGACGACGAGGTCCACGCCCGGGCGGGCGTCGACGTAGGTCGCCTTCTTGCCCTCCAGCTTCGGCTTCGGCAGCTTGCCCAGCCAGCCGAAGGAGACCTGCTGGTCGCCGGAGCCGAACTTCGCCAGCCCGCGTGAGGGAAGCGGGGCGGCGGCGGCCTCGGGCGAATCCGCCTTGGCCGACGGGGACTTGGTGCCCGGCAGGCTGTCGCCCACCGTCACGCCCGCGTCGCCGCCTTCGAGGACCAGCCCGCCCGGGTGGGCCTTCGGCGCCACCTTGCCGTCCGGCGTCTGGACCAGGGTGGTGTCGACCGGGACCCAGTCCTTGCCGTCCTTACCGGACTTCATCCGGATCTGGCCGGTCGACCGCTCGACAGTGAGCGTCCCCTCGGGGTTCGCCCACAGGGTGGTGAACTCGGTACGGGCGCCGGTGACTTCGACCCGCTTGCCGTTCAACTTGGCCGCCAGCAAGGCCGAAGCCTCGTCCGGCGCCTCGGTGCTCGGAGTGGCGGGAGGCGCGGGCGGGCTGGTCGGCTTGGGCGTCGGCTGGGCCGCGGAGGCCGAGGACGCGGTCAGCGCGTCGGCGGCGATGCCGGCCGGGACGAGCAGACTGAGCGTCAGAGCCGCTGATATCGGGCGTTTCCAACGCATGGATACAGAAAGAGTCCCGTCCGCGGCGGCCGCGGACGGGACTTTGGAGCGTCGTGACATCAATGCCTCTTCGAGAGAGTGCCAGGACGGTGCAAGCCGGATGGCTCGCCTGAGAACCTCTCATCTCTCGCAGGCGCCACAGCAGCTCCAGGAGTATCGATTCGATAACAAAGCATCGCGCACGACCTAAATTTCCGTGACTTCTGATGCCTTGTCACATCGCTTGCCCTTTGGGTGATTCAGCGCCCTTGCGCCGCGTCGCCCGAATGGCCCACGGTCACCACGATCTTGCCGATCTGTGCACCCGCCTCCAGGTAGCGGTGCGCGTCGGCGATCTCCTCGAACGGGAAGACCCGGTCCACCATCGGCTGGAACGCCCCGGTGCGCAGGCCCGAGGCGACGAATGCCTCGGCGCGGCGCAGGCCTTCGGGGTCGGTGGTGGTCTCGAAGAGGGTGTAGCTGCGCATCGCCTTGCCGCGCATCACCGTCATCGGCGGGAACGGGGTATCCTGACCACTGAGGGCGCCGTAGACGAAGAGGGTGCCGCCCGGGGCGAGCGCCCGGGCCAGGTCGACCACGCCGGGGCCGGCGACGGCGTCGAAGACGAGGGTCGCGCCCCGGCCGCCGGTCAGTTCGAGGACGCGCTCGGCGACGTCCTGCTCCTCGGTCACGATCACCTCCGCCGCGCCCGCCTTGAGCAGGGCGTCGCGCTTGGCCGTCGTGCGGGTGGTGGCGATCGGGACGGCACCGATCCGGTTGGCGATCTGGATCGCCGCCAGGCCCACGCTGCTGGACGCGGCCGTGATCAGCACGGTGTCGCCGGCCCCCATGCCGCCGATCTCGACCAGGGCGCCGTACGCGGTCACGTACGGCATCCAGACGGCCGCGCCGCCGACCGGGCCCAGCCCCTCGGGCCGGTGCAGGACGGCGGCCGCGGGGACGATCGCCCGCTCCGCGTAGACGGCGTGGTCGTTCATCGAGAAGGCGGGGACCACGCTGATCGGGTCGCCGACCGCGAAGCCGGTCACGTCCGGTCCGACCGCCTCGACGACGCCGGCCGCCTCGGTGCCGAGCCGGCCGGGGAACTCCCGGACCTCCTCGATGTACTGCCCGCCGCGGTAGAGCACCTCGGCCCGGTTGAGGCCGATCGCGTCAACGCGGATCAGCAGCTCACCGGGGCCCGGCTCGCCGAGCGGCAGGTCCTCCAACCGCAGCACCTCGGGTCCGCCCACCTCGTGGAACGTCACGGTCCTGACCATGGCTCAACTCCCTGTCCCCGTCGGCCTCAGCCGACCTTCTGTCTGCCGTGCTCCACACTCGACCCAAAGTACGGCCGCTGTCAAACTTCGATGCCAGTCGTACTTTGACGGGTGTCGTACGATGAGCCGGAAGGAGGTCGATCACCGATGGCAGCAAGCACGCGACGCGGCACCCCCGCCGCCACCGCCCGGGACCGCGTCCCCCCGCACCCCGAGCTGCGGATGATCACGCTCCAGCAGGTGCTGGAGGCGCTGGTCGACCCGGTCCGGCGGCAGATCGTCCGCGAGCTGGACGCGGCCGGGCAGGACCTCGCCTGCGGGGTGATCGAGCTGCCGGTCAGCAAGTCGACGGCCACCCACCACTTCCACGTGCTGCGCGAGGCCGGCCTGATCCGCCAGCACTACGTGGGCACGTCGCGGCTGAACGCGCTGCGGCGGGAGGAGTTCGAGGAGTCCTTCCCGGGGCTGCTCGACGCGCTGATCGCGGCACCCGAGCAGCGCTGAGGACGCCGCCGGGACCGGGGAGCGGAGCGAACCCGGCCGATAGGGTGCGGACATGACACGTCATCTGACCTTCGAAGGCCCGCACAACTTCCGCGACCTGGGCGGCTATCCGGCCGCCGACGGACGCTCGGTCCGCTGGGGACGGCTCTACCGCTCGGCCTCGCTAGGCACGCTCACCTCACCCGCCGACCTCGAACGGTTCCGGGCGCTGGACATCGGCACCGTGATCGACCTGCGCTACCCGTGGGAGATCGCCCGCAAGGGGCGGATACCGGAGCTGGACGGCGTGGCGTACCACAACCTCTCGATCGAGCACCGGCCGTACGACCAGGCCGAGATCGACCCGGAGGTCGACCCGTGGCGCCACCTCGCGGACCGGTTCGCCGAGGTGGCCGAGGACGGGGTCGCGGAGATCCGCCAGGTCCTGGAGCTGATCGCGCGCGCCGACCGGCCGGTGGTGTTCCACTGCGCCTCCGGCAAGGACCGCACCGGGCTGATCGCCGCCCTGGCGCTCACCCTGCTCGGCGTCGGCGAGGACGACGTGGCCGCCGACTTCGCGCTCACCGAACTGGTCACCGCCCGGCTGGTGGCGGACTGGCGGGCCGGCAACCCGGGGCGCGCGCTGCGCTGGCCGGCCTTCGGACGCGCGCCGGAGAAGGTGATCCGGCTCGTGCTCGCGGACCTGACCGCCGCCCACGGCTCGGTGCACGCCTATGCCACCGGCAAGGTCGGGTTCGACGAGGCCCTGGTCGGCGAACTGCGGGCGCGGCTGCTCACCGCGTAGCTCACCGCGCAGCCGGGCGGCGGTGAGAACCGGCCAGCGCCGCACCGGGCCGACAATCAGATGGAAAAGGAATCGATCGGCAAGCCAATCAAAAATCGACAGAATGGGTCGATAGGCGCTGAATCTCCTTCGGTATGAGGAATTTTCGGCGAATACCGATCACGCCCTTGCCAGTCCTCCATCCTTCGGCCTCACCCCTTCGATTGGCCGAAAAAAATGGTGCTGAGCACCTGTTCGTGCACGCTAAGGTCATTTCCGCGGCGGCTCGTCCGATCGGGTGACCCTGACCGTTCCGGTCGAACCTCCGCTCGTTTCTTTTCGCCCGCATGGCGCCGCCGGGCACGACGGCGTCACCGAGGAGATCGGACGGAATATGCGCGCAAAGAACCGCACACTGATCCGCGGCGTTCTGGTGGCCGCCGCGCTGCTCGGCTTCGCCGGCGCCACCCCCGCCCTCGCCGAGGGCTCCTGGACGTCCCACATCAGCAACTGGGGCCCCGGCTCGGAGTCCCGCCGCTGGGCGGACGGCGACCGCGACGACGCCGTCACCAGCGTCACCTTCAAGGGCTGCAACACCGACACCAACGAGTTCAAGAACGCCGACCTGGAGCTCTACAAGGACGTCTTCGGGCCGGACAAGACGTACGGCTACCGGCTCAACCGCTGCGACACCTCCACCTGGGGCGACCAGAGCTCCGGCGACTACTACTTCACGCTGGAGGGCGTGCGCGGCGGCGGAAAGCTCTGGGTGGACACCGTGACCACCCGGTACTGAACCCGCCGCCCGTGCCTTCCGGGCCCGGTGCCGGCGGACGCCCCCATCCGCCGGCACCTCCGCACCGTCTCCCGAGCGAAATGCGTCGACCCCGCCATGGCCCTTGAATTCCACCGCATCGACTTCCAGTACAGCCGAAAAACGAGCCTGTTCACCGGGCTCGAATTGAGGATCGACAACCCGGCCACCGTCCTGCTCGGCCCCAACGGCGCCGGGAAGTCCACCCTCATGGCCCTCGCCGCCTCCCAACTGACCCCGCGCCGGGGATTCATCACCTGGCGCGGCGTCAACCCGGGCGGCGGCTCCGGGGAACGGGCCGCCTTCCGGCGCGCGGTGGCCTGGCTTCCGCAGCAGGTCACCCCGGTCCCCGGGCTCAGCGTCCGCGAGCAGGTCGCGTACTGCGGCTGGCTGAAAGGCATGTCCCGCACCGCCGCGTGGCAGGCCTCGGCCGGCGCGCTCGCCCGGGTCGGCCTCGGCGGGCTCGCCGACCGGGCCGGTCACCAGCTCTCCGGCGGCCAGCTGCGCCGGATGGGCATCGCGGGCTGCCTCGCCCACCACAGCGAGCTGATCCTGATGGACGAGCCGACCGCCGGGCTCGACCCCACCCAGCGCGCGGTGTTCCGTTCCCTGGTCGAGGAGTTGACGAGCGAGGTCAACGTCCTCGTCTCCACCCACCAGACCGAGGACCTCGCCGAGACCTACCGGCAGGTGGTGGTGCTGGACGGCGGCCGGGTCCGCTTCCAGGGCGCCACCGAGGAGTTCCACGCCCTGGCGGTTGGTGGGAACGCCGGGAGCGGCCGGGGCGCCGGGAGCGGCGGGCCCGGCGGGCCCGACCGTCCGCCCGTGGCCGATGGCGGTACCGGCGGTACCGGCGGTGGCAACGGCAGTGGCAGCAGCGGCGGCAGCGGTGTGCCGACCGCCGAGGCCGCGTACGCGCGCCTGATCGAGCGGGAGACGTGACATGTTGCTGCGCACCGTCCTCCGGGTCTCGGCCGGCACCCGCGCGCTGCCGTTCCTGCTCGGCTTCGTCCTGCTCGCGCTCGGCGACGAGCTGACGGCCTGGGTCACCCCCGCCTACGGGCTCGCCGCCGCCGGACACGCCAGCCTCGCCCTGCCGTTCGCCGGTGCGGCCTGTGCCGCCGCCGGCGCCTGGGAGGGCGGCCGACTGCACCGCGGGCGGGTGTTCAACCGCTCGCCGGTCCGGTCCCCGCTGGCCATCACCACGCCGGTGCTGGTGCCGGTCGCGGTGATGGGCGGGCTCGGCATGGCCGCCGCGCTCGCCGCCGCCGCGCTGGCCGGCGGCACGGCCGCCGGGGTGCCGCAGCCCGGGGTCCTCGCCGTCTGGGCCGGACTGCTGCTCGCGAACACCCTGGTCGGCTCGGTCGTCGGCCGCGTCCTCGCGCCGGTGGTCGCGGTGCCGCTCGCCCTGGTCAGCAGCTTCGTCCTGAACGCCTACCCGGCCGCGTTCGACACCTTCTGGCTGCGGCACCTGGTCGGCGGCGGCCTCTCCGACTGCTGCGCGGTGGACCAGGTCCTGGACGGGCGGGCGGTGGCGGCCTCGCTGGCGTTCTCCGGCGCGGTCTGCCTGGCGGCCGCCCTGGTGATCCGACGGCGCGGCACCCCACTCGTCCTCGCCGCCGCGCTCGCGCTGACGGCCGGCGGGATCGTCCTGGGCGGCTGGCTCGCCCGCGACCTCGGGCCCGAGCCGGTCCGCGTCCGGTCCGCCGACGCACTGGTCTGCGACCGCGGACGGCCGCAGGTCTGCCTCTGGCCGGAGCTGGGCGGCGCGCGTTCGGGACTGGTCCGCGCCGAGGTCCGCCGGGTCGCCGACGCCCTGACGGCACACGGCGTCCCGGTGCCGGCGACGTTCACCATGGCCGCCCGGCCCGGTCCCGGCGAGGCCAAGCTCGGCGTCCCGACCGACGCCCGGGCCTGGGAGGTCCCACCGGCGGTGGTCGGCGGCCTGCTCCCCCGCACCCCGGACTGCGCCCGCCGGGGCGACCCGTACCCGGCCGCGGCGGCCGCCGGAACCGCGACCGCCTGGCTCACCGCCCGAGCGAGCCCGGACGGCACCACCCTCCCGGCCACCGGCACCGGCGGCCGCTTCACCGAGGCCGACACCACCCGCGCACAGCAGTTGCTCCGACTGCCGGCTGAGCGCCAACTCGACTGGTACCGGGGCACGGTGGCGGCCCTCGCACGATGCGACACCCCACCGCCGCCCTTCCCGGCTCCTGCGGCAGGGGCGGAGGTCGCGGGGGCGGTGACCCCGGGGACAACAGTTTCGGCGGCGGCGGCAGGTCCAGGGACGGTGGCTCCGGGCGCAGCGGCGCCTGGGGCAGCGGCTCCGGGGACGGTGGCTCCGGGCGCAGCGGCGCCTGGGGCAGCGGCTCCGGGGACGGCAGCTCTAGGGACAGCGGCTCTGCGGACGACCGCAGCGGCGACAGCCCGGCCCGGAGCGGCGGCTTCGCATCCGGATATGCCCGGCGCCCCACCATCGCCACCGGGCTCGCCGGGGACGGCGGCGACGGCCCGGGCCGCGTTGTCGCCTCCCAGGCTGCTCGCCACCTCCGACTCGGCGGCGATCGGGGGTGGGCGGTGATCTGGTGGTGCAAGGCTCGCGGGGTGCCGGTGCTCGTGGGGGTGCTGGTCGGGACGTTCGTCGTCGGGCTGCTGTTCGGGGACGGCGAGCTGCCGGTTCCCGCCCTGCGCGGTCAGGCGGGCCACTTCCTGATCGCGCACGTGATCACCCTGCTCCCGGCGGTGGTCCTGCTGCACGGGCTGGGCCGGGGCGACCTGCGGACGGAGACGGTCGCCGGGCGGTGGCTGCGCGGGCTGGACGTCGGTCTCGCGCTCACGCTCGCGACCGCCGGGGCGACCTGCGGCAGCCTCGCGTACGCGGTCGGGCAAGGGGTCCTCGGCCTGTTGCTGGCCCGCAACATCGCCGGCTACCTCGGGCTCGCGCTGCTGTTCCACCCGCTGGTCGGCCACCGCCCGGCCGCCGCCGCACTCGCGGTCGTCCCGTTGCTCTGCTCGGCGGCCGGCTGGCATCCGGACGGCCGTCCCGAGCCGTGGGCGTGGCCGCTCCACCCGGCCGAATCCCCGACCGGGCTCGCCGCCGTCGCCCTCACCCTGCTCGCCGGCACCGCCTGTGCGCTGCTCCGCCGACATCCGGTGACCGAGCTGCGGATCCTGGCCGGCTGAGCGGAGCCGACCAGGCGCGGCGGACTCGTTCGGGCGCACGCGCTGGCCGTCCGCACACGCACGACCTCACACTGTGACCGGGTGCCCTGCCCCGCCATCCCCCCATCCCGGAGGTTATCGATCATGCGACGTCTCGCCACCGTCCTCGGCGCCCTGGCCACGGCCGGCGCCCTCGCCCTGACCGTCCCCGCCTCGGCCGTCGCCGCTTCGGGCGTCCTCACCGTCGGCGGCCACCGCTACCAGAACCCGAGCGGCTGCTACAACGGAGACTTCTTCCCGCTCGGTGTGAGCAACCACACCGACGCGATCGTCTTCGTCCACACCGAGCAGAACTGCACGGGAACGGTGATCGCCGTCCTCGCACCGGGCAGCGAGGGCCTGTACGAGTTCGGCGCGAGCGTCCGCGTCCGCTGATCCGCCCCGGGTACGCCGCGCCGCGTCAGCCGCACCGACTCAGCGGCGGCGCGGCTTGCCCGGTCGGCCGCCGCCGGAGCGCCCGCCGCCCTGCGGCTTCCGAGCGGCACCCCGGCGGTCGGCGCTGCCGGACGCCGTCACCGTCGCCGTCTCCGGCCAGTGACCCGGGCGTTTCAGGGCGGCCGGGAGGCGGGTGGAGGCGTCGCCGCGCGCCGCGTTGAGCTGGGCCTGGGTGAGGAAGAGCGCTTCGGTCAGGTCGGCGCCGGCCAGGTTCGCGTCCCGGAGGTCCGCGCCGACCAGGTCCGCGAGGCGCAGGTCCGCCCCGGCCAGGTCGGCGGCGACCAGCAGCGCGCCGCGCAGGTTGGCGCCGCGCAGGTCGGCCCCGCGCAGGCGGGCGCCGAACAGGTCCGCGCCCCGGTGCTCGCGGCGGCGCGGGACGGCCGCCCGGACCAGTTCGCTCGCCTTGAGCAGCAGCTCCGCCACCGCCTGCCGGTGCGCGGGCACGTCGACCGCCAGGATCTCCTCCGGCGTGCCGCCGACCAGCCGCTCGGTCTCCTCCAGCGCCCGGCGCAGCTCGTCGTGGACCGGGCGGGCCGGGGCGAAGGTCAGCGCCTCGTTGAGGTACCAGAGCAGCTCGTGCAGCTGCCGCACCACCGGGAACACCTCGAACATCAACCCTGCGCTCTCCGGTTCCTCGCGCCAGCTGCGCCCGCCGAAGGTGACCTGCGACACCTGCTGACCGGCCCCGAAGCAGTCGTACACCGTGCAGCCGGGGAAGCCGGTGTCCCGCAGCCGGGCGTGGATGCCGCAGGTGAAGTCGGTCTGAAGGTTGCGGCAGGGGCTACCGGCGGCCTTGTTGACGGCGAAGTCGGTGCCGGCCGCGAACGGCAGGGCGACACAGCACAGCCCGAAGCAGCTCGTGCAGTCGGAGACGAGGTCGATACTCGGGACGGTCACGGTGCTGCTGTTCCTCCGGGTGTGGCGCAGTGGTGCTCCTAGAGCGTACCGACCGGCTCGAACGGCCGTCGGTTAGTGTGGTCGGCCGAGCGGAAACGGCTCGGGCAACCCAGCACAAGCAACACAGCACGAGCAACACAGCACGAGCAGCACAGCACGAGCAGCACAGCACCAGCGGAGGAACCAAGGCATGTCCCGGCACGACGTGGCGCCGTACCCGGACACCGAGGAGCCCGCGACGGCAGCGGCCCACCCGCCGCTCCGCTTCTCCCCGCGCGCCCGCACCCTCGCCTTCACCCTGCTCTGCTTCGCGGTGTGCCTCGCGATCGGCGCCCAGCAGTGGACCACCGCCCAGCTGGGCGGCTTCGACCTCGGCATCTTCGACCAGGGCGTGCGCGGCTACGCGAACCTCGGTCTGCCGGTGTCGTCGCTGAAGAGCTTCCACCACGAGTTCCCGCCCGGCTTCTCGCTCCTCGGCGACCACTTCTCCCCCGTGATCGCGCTGATGGCGCCGCTGTACTGGCTCTGGGACGACCCGCGGTCGCTGCTCATCGGCCAGGCGCTCTGCTTCGCGGCCGGGGTGCCGCTGATCCGCCGGATCGCCGACCGCTGCTTCGCGGACGCCGACCCGCGCACCGCCCGCCGTGCCGCCGACCTGGCCGCGCTCGCCTACGGGCTCGGCTGGCCGCTGCTGGTGGCCTCGCGCGGCGGGTTCCACGAGGTGGCGTTCGCGGTGCCGCTCACCCTGCTGATGCTGGAGCGGGGGATGGCCCGCCGGTACGCCCTGAGCGCCGTCGCCGGCCTGCTGCTCTGCTGCACCAAGGAGGACATGGGGCTGGCCGTCGGCGCGTACGGCCTGGTGCTGCTGCTGCGGGCGCGCCGGGAAACCGACCTCGCCCGGCGCCGGCAGACCGCCCGCTGGGGGCTCGGCCTGCTGCTCGGCGGGCCGCTCGCCTCGGCGGTCGCGATCGCCGAGCTGGTGCCGGCGATGGGCGGGGTGCCCGGGTACTACTGGAACTACCAGGCGCTCGGCACCGACGGCGGCTCGGCCGTCCGCAACGTGCTCGCCGACCCGACCCTGCTCGTCTCGGCCTTCTTCGACGCCCCGTTGAAGCCGCTCCTGCTGCTCTGGGTGTTCGGCACCCTCTTCCTTCTGCCGCTCCGCTCCGCGACGATCCTCTGCGCCGTCCCGCTGCTCGCCGAGCGGGTGCTGTCCAGCAACCCGAACCACTGGTCGATCGCCCGGCACTACGACGCGTTCCTCTGGCCGATCCTGCTGGTCGCCGCGCTGGAGGTGCTGGGCCGCCGGCACGAGCACGCACGCACGCTGCGGCTGGGCGTGGCGGCGGCGGCCGTCACCGTCGCGGCCGCGCTGCCGCTCGGCGTGGCGAACCTGTTCGTGCCCGCCTACTGGCAGCCGAAGGCGAGCGAGGTCGCGCTGCTGCGCGGTGCGGCGCTGGTCCCGGACGGCGCCTCGGTCGAGGCCGACAACCAGGCGGCGCCCCGGCTGACCGCCCGGGCGGACGTGGTGCTGGTGGACGAGAAGCCGCGCGGGCGCGAGTACGTGCTGATCCGCGCGGACAAGCGGTCCTTCCCGTTCCGGACCGACCGGGAGCAGGCGGCCCGGATCGACCTGCTGCTGGCGCACGGGTACCGGACGGTCTGGTCGGAGGACGGCGTCTTCCTGCTGCACCGGGAGTCCGCCGAGCCGGTGCCGGGCGAGCACGTGCCCGGGCCGGACGCCACCCCGTACCAGGACGAGGTGCCGTCGGACGTCGGGCACAACCTCTTCCGGGGCTGATTCCGGGGCTGAGCCCCCCTACGCCTCGCGTGCCTCGGGTTCCCGGGAACGCGCCTCGTACGGCAGGAGCTCGGCGCGCTTGGGCGGGCGGCCGTCGCCCGACGAGCGGCCGGTGAGCCGGCGGCCGAGCCACGGGCCGAGGTGGTTGCGGGCCCAGCGGGCGTCGGCGGCGAGCTTCGCGCCCCGGCTCGGCGGGTCGGCGGGCGGCAGCGGGGCGCGCCAGTCGAAGGCGGCGGGGCGGCCGAGCGACTCCAGGACGGCCTCGGCGACCCGGCGGTGGCCCTCGGGCGAGAGGTGGAGCCGGTCCTCTGCCCAGAGCCGGCGGTCGTCGAAGCAGGGGGCGGAGAAGAGGTCGACGACGGCGATGCCCGGGTCCTGGGCGAGCTCGTGGACGAAGGCCTTCATCCGCAGGATGGCCGGGAGCAGCCGGGCCGAGCCGGCCATCCGCCGGGTGGGGTCGGTGCTGGTGAACATGACCACGGTGGCGCCGGTGGCGCGCAGCCGGGTGGCGGCGTCGCCGAGCAGTTCCTCGACCCGGGCGATGTCGCAGCGCGGCCGCAGCACGTCGTTGAGCCCGCCGGCCAGGGTGACCAGGTCGGCGCCCAGGGCGGTGGCGGTGGCGAGCTGTTCGTCGTGGATCTGGCCGATGAGCTTGCCGCGGACGGCGAGGTTGGCGTACCGGAAGTCCCCGGTCGGACGGTCGGCGGCGAGCCGGTCGGCGAGGCGGTCGGCCCAGCCCCGGTAGTGGCCGTCGGGCAGCAGGTCGTCGCACATGCCCTCGGTGAAGGAGTCCCCGACGGCGACGTAGCTCGCGTAACCGCTGATGGTGGTGGGCGCGTTCTGCGTGTTCTCCATGGCCCGACGATCGTACGCGCGGCCGTCCGCCGACCGCCGGGCGGAGTCCGAACCGACGCCCGAACCGGCGCCCGGCCCTCGTCCGAAACCGTCGTCCGAGCCGGCGCCCGGCCCGCGTCGGACCGGAATCAACGCCCCCGACAACCGGTTGTCGATGCACCGTTTATCGGTGCCGGGCACAGTGGTGAACGTCGGGAGGGACGGCCGCGAGCAGTGCAGGCCGTCGATGCGGACCGGCGACCGGCATCGGGGGAGCCGGGCGCCGGACCGCTCCCGCCACCGGGCCGCGGGTACGGCGCCTCCCACACGGGCGCCCCCGCGGCCGGGCTGTTCCCCGGGCCGGGCCAACGCGTGCCCGGCCGGGACCGAGCACGGCCCGGGCGGCGCGTCAGACCGCGACCGTCTCCCCCGAGGCCGCGACCGCCTCCCCCAGGACCTCGACCGGCTCCCCCAACACCGGCTTCCCCTCGATCGGCTCCCCCGTGACCCAGTGCGTCCGCACGGCGTCGGTCGGCCGCTGCTCCCCCAGCGCGTCGAGCCCCCAGGAGCCGAGCGCCGCGACGACCGGGCGCAGCGCGACCCCCCGCTCGGTCAGCTCGTAGACGGTGGCGTTGGCGGGCCGTTCGAGGCGCCGCCGTTCGATCACGCCCTCGCCCTCCAGCTGCTTGAGGCGCGCGGCGAGGATGTCGGTGGAGACGCCGGGCAGGTCGGCGTGCAGGTCGGTGTAGCGGCGCGGGCCGGCCAGGAGTTCACGGACGATCAGGAGGCTCCAGCGTTCCCCCACCGCGTCCAGGGCGCGGGCGACGGCGCAGTACTGGTCGTAGCTTCGGCGTGACATGTGGATCAGCATAGCCAAGAGGTTGGACTTTCCAAGTGCATGCTTGGTAGAACAAAGCGAGCAGGATCGGCGCGGGGTGACGGTCGGGAGGCCGCAGATGGAGTTTCGGCAGTCCAGCAAGCTGAGTGACGTGTGCTACGAGATCCGCGGCCCGGTGGTCGACCAGGCCAACGCGCTGGAGGAGGCCGGGCACAGCGTGCTCCGGCTGAACACCGGCAACCCGGCCACGTTCGGCTTCGAGGCGCCGGAGGAGATCATCCAGGACATCATCCGCAACCTCCCCCGTGCTCACGGCTACAGCGACTCGCGCGGCATCCTGCCCGCCCGCCGCGCCGTCGTGCAGTACTACCAGCAGCGCGGCGTCAGCGGAGTGACCGTCAACGACGTCTACCTCGGCAACGGCGTCTCCGAGCTGATCCAGATGGCCGTCACCGCGCTCGTCGACGACGGCGACGAGGTGCTCGTCCCGATGCCCGACTACCCGCTCTGGACGGCGGTGGTCCGGCTGGCCGGCGGCAAGGCCGTGCACTACGTGTGCGACGAGGAGGCGGACTGGTTCCCCGACCTGGACGACATCGCCTCGAAGATCACCGCCCGCACCAAGGCGATCGTGGTCATCAACCCGAACAACCCCACCGGCGCGGTGTACCCGAAGGAGCTGCTGGAGGGCATCCTCGACCTCGCCCGCCGGCACCAGCTGATGGTCCTCGCCGACGAGATCTACGACAAGATCCTCTACGACGGCACCGAGCACCACTGCCTGGCCGCGCTCGCCGACGACGTCCTCACCCTCACCTTCAACGGCCTCTCCAAGTCCTACCGGGTGGCCGGCTTCCGCAGCGGCTGGCTGGTCGTCTCCGGGCCGAAGCAGCACGCGACCGACTACCTGGAGGGCCTCACCATGCTCTCCGGCATGCGGCTGTGCCCCAACGTCCCCGCCCAGTACGCCGTCCAGGCCGCGCTCGGCGGCCACCAGTCCATCAACGACCTGGTCCTGCCCAGCGGGCGGCTGGCCGAGCAGCGCGACGTCGCGTACCGGGCGCTCAACGAGATCCCGGGCGTCAGCTGCGTCAAGCCCAAGGGCGCGCTGTACGCCTTCGCCCGCCTCGACCCGGCCGTCCACCGGATCGTCGACGACGAGCGCTTCGTCCTGGACCTGCTGCTGCGCGAGAAGATCCACGTCGTCCAGGGCACCGGCTTCAACTGGCCCCGCCCGGACCACTTCCGCTTCGTCACCCTCCCCCGCGCCGACGACCTGGAGACGGCCATCAACCGCATCGGCCGCTTCCTCGCCACCTACCGCCAGGTCTGAGCCGGGGCAGTACGACGGGCCCCCGCGGATGCGATTCCGCAGGGGCCCGCTGCCGTCTTCACGGCGCCGCGGATTCGGACATTTCGGCTTGTCGGCGCTCGGCCCCGCCCGTTAATGTGGATGATGTGGATCGATTTGCCACACCATCAACGGAGGCGGAACGATGAGCATGACCAACGTCGACGTCGACGACGCGATCCTCGCGGAGGCAATGCGCTTGATGGGAACCAGCACGAAGAAGGACACGATCAACGGAGCCCTCGCCGACTACGTCAACCGGCTGAAGCGGTTGGAGGCCCTGGAGAGGCTGTCCGCACGTGCGGCCCGCGGCGAGTTCGACCCGACGGAGCGGCTCCACCGGGCCCGAAAGGCCGGCGGCGAAGACTGACGCACGGGCGAGGAACGACGTATGAGCGACATGGGCTTCCTGATCGACACCTCGGGCTTCGTCCACCTGATGCGCGACCCAGCCGCGCTGAACCGGTGGCGGGCCCCACTGGAGTCCGGGCTCATCCGCATCGCCAAGGTGACCAAGGCCGAAATCCTCTACTCGGCCACCGGTCCGGCTCACCGCGATGAGCTGGAGGAGGAGCTGAACGACCTCTTCGGCCCGGCGCTCGGCCTCCCCAAGGGAGCGGAGGACTGGGCGCTCAACGCGCAGTACAAACTCACGCAGAAGGGCCAGCACCGCTCGGCCGGGACGGTGGATCTGCTGCTCTGCGCCATCGCCGCGCACCACGGCTACCCGGTGCTGCACGTGGACAACGACTTCGTCGCCGTCTCCCGGGTGATCGTCGAACTGAGGGAGCGTGACGTCCGCACCTCGTGATCCGGGGACGCGCTCGTGATCCGGGGACGCGCTCGTGATCCGGGGACGCGCTCGTGATCCGGGGACGCGCTCGTGATCCGGGGTCGCGCTCGTGGAGTGCCGGCGCAACCGGAGCGGAGTCGCGGTCAGCGCCGGGGGCCGTACATGATCACGGCGACACCGGCCAGGCACACCAGCGCCCCGATCACGTCGTAGCGGGTCGGCCGGAAGCCGTCCGCCGCCATTCCCCACAGCAGCGAGCCCGCCACGAACACCCCGCCGTACGCGGCCAGCACCCGGCCGAAGTGGCTGTCGGACTGAAGGGTCGCCACGAAGCCGTAGGCACCGAGCGCGACGACGCCCGCACCGATCCACGCCCACCCGCGGTGCTCGCGCACGCCCTGCCAGACCATCCAGGCGCCACCGATCTCCAGGAGGGCAGCAAGAGCGAAGAGGACGGCGGATCGCAGGACGGTCATGACCGTCGAGCCTACGGCGTGATCCGACCGCCCGCCGAACGTGCCCCGGCCGGACCGGGGCACGCTCGACCGGTCGTGGTCACCAGCCCCAGCCGCCGCCCTCGCCGTCGTCGTCGCGGCCGGAGTCCCAGCCCTCGCCGACCTTGCGCTGGATCGAGTAGTTGTCGATCTGCTTGCCGTCCTCGGTCAGCGCGGTGACCTTCATGACGGACTTCTGCCCCAGGTGCGCCGGGGTGACGTCGACCTTGATGAACGAGTAGCCGGTGTAGCGCACCCGCGACCACTGGATGGTCTCGGGGGTCTTCACCCGGCCCTTGCTCCAGTAGTAGGTCGTGACCTCGTCCTGGTGGTTCTCGTGGCCCTCGTAGGTGTCGGGCGCGTCGAACTTGTACAGGCTGCGGCCGGCGGCGCCCGCGGTCACGTAGACCACGCCGTCCTTCTCGGGCTCGATGGTGGCGCCACTGGGCACCTGCTTCGAGACCTTGTTGCCGAGGATCGCGTCGGTGCGCTCGTACACGTGGTTGTGGCCGTTGATGACCAGGTCCACGCGGTACTTCTCGAACAGCGGCACCCACGCCTCGCGGACGCCGCCCTCGGAGGCGTGCGCCACCGTGGTGGAGAAGGCGCAGTGGTGGAAGAAGACCACGATGAAGTCGACGGTCTCGTCGTCGCGCAGGTCCTTGAGGGTGCGGTCCAGCCAGCGGGTCTGCTTGCCCGCCGAGACGCCCAGGTTGGCCGGGATCTCGTAGGAGATGTCGTTGGCGTCCAGCGAGATGACGCCGACGTTCTTGTAGCGGAAGGAGTAGACGCCGGGGACGGCGCGCGGGTCCGGGCCGTTGTCCGGGAGGTGGAAGCGGGCGTTCTCGCCGCCGTAGCCGTTCGGCGAGTACCAGGCCTCCATGTCGTGGTTGCCGTAGGAGACCATCCACGGCACCTTCGAGGCGACCGTCTCGGTCTGCACCAGGAAGGCGTCCCAGGTGGCGGCGTTGTACACCGACTTGTCGGAGTCCTGGCCGGAGCCGGCCGGGTCGGCGTAGCAGATGTCGCCGGCGTGCAGGTGGAACGCCGGGTTCTGGGCCAGGATGACGTGGTCGTTGCCCTTGGCGTGGTCGCTGACGCCCTGGTCGCCGAAGGCGGTGAAGGTGAACGGCTCGTACACCTTGCCCCAGCGGTGGTCGCGCGAGGGCGCGGTGCGGAAGCTGGAGAGGGTGGAGATCGCCTGCTGGGAGGCGGGGTCGAAGCCCTGGTGGCCGACGCCGTAGTAGTACGTGGTGTCGGGGTGCAGGTCCTCCAGCGCGACGTGCAGGTAGTACTGGTCGACCGGCTGGCCGGTCGGGGTGAGCGCCGGGGTGTGCAGGGCGCGCACCTCCGCCTCGACCTTGTGGCTCAGGTCCCACGGGTGCTTGCCGTAGCGCAGGAACGGCCGCTTCACGGGGGCCGGCACCTGCCAGGAGACCCGGAACTGGGTGTCCGGCTCGGGGCCGAAGGCGAGGTGACGCCCGATCGGGGCGACCAGCGAGCCGTCGATGCCCTCGGCGGTGCCGCCGGCCAGCAGCAGCGGCGAGCCGGGGGCGGCCGGCGCGGCCGCGGCGGTGCCGCTGCCCAGGGCACCGCCCACCGCCAGGGCGCCGACCGAGACGGCGCCGGCGCGCAGCATCCGGCGGCGGGAGAACCGAGCCCGCAGGTACTCGTGCTGCTCGGCCATGCTCATGCGTTCGGCGAGCTTCACCGGCACGCCCATGTTCGGAGTTTCCATGGCCGGGACTCTGCCAGCGGCGCGTTGACCGGACACGGACGGACGGTGAACGAGCCCGGGCGTACCGGTCAGTCGAACGCCAATGTTCGACCATGGCTCGGCAAAGCCGCAGGCCGGAGCCGGACGGGCGAGGCGACGGAGGCGGAGGACGGACGGGACGGACCCCGGCGGGCGGGTGGGACGGCGGGGGCTGGCAGGATCGTCCACCATGGCCAGGATCCTGATCTACCGTCGCAACCTCCGCTTCCCGCACGCCTCGGTCCTGGACGGCACCCGCGCGCTCGGCGAGCTCGGCGAACGGCACGGCTTCACCGTCGACGCCACCGAGGACCCGGCGGTCTTCCGGCCCGCGGTGCTGCGCCGGTACGCGGCGGTGGTCTTCCTCTCCACCGGCGGCCCGGTGCTCGACGAGGCCGGGCAGGACGCGCTGCGTGACCACCTGAGCGCCGGTCACGGCTGGCTGGGCGTGCACGCGGCGTCCAGCACCGCGTACGAGTGGCCGTGGTTCGAGGGGCTGGTCGGCGCCCGGTTCGACCGGCATCCGCCGATCCAGACCGCGCCGGTGCGGGTCGCCGACCCGGACCACCCGGCCACCGCGCACCTGCCGGCCCGCTGGGAGTGGACCGACGAGTGGTACGACTTCCGCTCCGATCCGCGCGAGCGGGACGTCCGGGTGCTGCTCACCGTCGACGAGGCCGACTACGAGGGGGCCGCGATGGGGCTGGCCGACCGTCATCCGCTCGCCTGGTGCGGGGAGCACGACGGCGCCCCCACCTTCTACACGGCGCTCGGGCACGCGCCCGAGGCGTACGCGGACCCGGCCTTCCGCGCCCACCTGCTGGGCGGGGTGCGGCACGTCCTGGGGTGACGCAGCGGTGACCGCCCGGGGCTCCGGGCTCCGGGCGGTCCCGCGTCCAGTACGTCAGCAGGTCAGCAGGTCAGCAGGTCAGCGCATCAGCGCGTCACGGGCAGTCGTCCTCCTGCTTGTTGGTGAGCGCGACGGTGACGCAGTCGTCGGCGTTCACCCGGTAGGGCCCGCTGACCGGGTCCGGCGGGAGCTGGTAGCCGCTGGGCGCGGCGGTCTCCCGCAGGTAGTACTGCCCGGTCGGCAGGTGGGTGAAGTCGCAGCCGCCGTCGGCCGCGGTGGTGCAGTCGGTGCCGGTGCGGGTGTCCGGGTTGGCCCCGGTGGTCTGCAGGCCGGGCACGCCGTTGGTCTCACGCCACAGCTGGAACACCGCGCCGCCGAGCGGGTGGCCCGACCAGGCGTCCTTCTTGGTCAGGTGGATCGAGCCGGTGGCCGGCGGCCGCGGCGACGGGCAGTCGCGGGCGGTGATCTGGACGCCGGCCGTGGCGTTGGCCGGGGTCAGCAGCAGCGGCCCGAACACCGGCTCGGCGGGCAGGTCGTACCCGGGGGGTGCGGTGGTCTCCCGCCAGTAGTAGGTCCCGGTCTCCACCGTCCGGCGGCAGAAGCCGTCCGCGCCGGTGACGCAGGGCGTACCCACCTGGGTGTCCGGGTTGGCGCCGGTGGTCTGCAGACCGGGCACGCCGTTGGTCTCCGACCAGAGCTCGAAGCCGGCGCCGGCCAGCGGCGCGCTCGTCTCGGCGTCGGTCTTCAGCACCCGCACCTCACCGGTCACCGGGGGCTGCGGCGCGTCGGGGGCGGTGATCTGGGCACCGGCCGCGGCGTTCTCGGGGGTCAGCAGCAGCGGGCCGAACACCGGCTGGGCCGGCAGCAGGTAGCCCGGGGGTGGCGCGGTCTCCCGCCAGTAGTAGGCGCCCACGGGCACCGTCCGACGGCAGAGACCGTCCGCACCGGTGACGCAGGCCGCACCCACCTGGGTGTCGGGGAGGGGACCGGTGGTCTGCAGGCCGGGGATGGCGTTGGTCTCCGACCAGAGCTCGAAGGTGGCGCCAGCGAGCGGCACGGCCGTCACCGCGTCGGTCTTCAGCACCCGCACCTCACCCGTCAGCGGGGGCTGCGGAATGTCGGGGGCCGTCACCTGGACGCCCGCCGGGGCGTTCTCGGGGATCAGCAGCAGCGGACCGAACACCGGCTGGACCGGCAGCACATAGCCCGGGGGTGGCGCGGTCTCCCGCCAGTAGTAGGTACCCACGGGCACCGTCCGGCGGCAGAGACCATCCGCACCGGTGACGCAGGCCGCACCCACCTGGGTGTCCGGGTTGGCGCCGGTGGTCTGCAGGCCCGGGACGCCGTTGGTCTCCGACCAGAGCTCGAAGGTGGCGCCCGCGAGCGGCACGGCCGTCACCGCGTCCGTCTTCAGCACCCGCACCTCACCCGTCACCGGGTTGCTGCCGCAGGTGGGCAGGTCGCCGTTGAAGGGGTAGGCGTGGAACTCCTGGCCGCCGCCCCCGGTGGCGAGGCTGGTGTGGGTGAGCGAGCCGGTGGTGAAGAAGCGGCCGTTGACGCCGGCCAGGGTGACCGTGGTCTGCGAGGTCGGTTCGCCGATCAGGAAGCTGCCCTGGAACTGGCCGGTGCCGCCCAGCGTGAGCGTGGTGGCGTCCGGGAAGTTCCACAGCAGGTGGTCGCGGTAGGAGTTGAGCGGGTCGTCGGTGTCGTTGATGCCGCCGCTGTAGGTGTTCAGGGCGCGGGTGGCACCGGTGACGTTGACCAGGATGGTGGCGCCCGCCGGGATGTTCGCGAAGACGATGCCCTGCTGGGCGCCGGCCGGTCCGGTGAGGTCGAAGCCGACGTTGAAGACCTGGAGCGCCGAGGCGCCGTCGCCGGTGAACAGGGTCTGCCCGCCCTGGTTCACCGCGACCCCGGTCGGGGTCCGGGGCAGGCCGTTGACCTGGGCGTAGCAGTCGGACGCGGCGCTCAGCTGCTCGCGCAGGCCGGTGAACGGCTGGACGGCGTTGGCGTCGGTGACCGTCGTGCCGGTCACCGTGCCGCTGAGCGCCCCGGCGTGCCGGACCACCCCGCCGTCGGCGGCCAGGGTCTGTCCGCCGGCCACGGTGACGCTGCCGCCGGTGGTGAGGAAGTCGGCGCCGTCTGGCGGGGGCACCCGGGAGCCGACGCCGGCGATGCCGACGTTGTAGAGGGAGCTGGCCCCGGCCTCCTTGGCCTGGTCGAAGTTGTTGAGGACGACGACGCGCCCCTCGGCCTCGGCGGCCCGGGCGCGGACCAGGAAGTCGCCGCCGACGAAGACGTTGACGCCGTTGTCCCGGCCGGCGAACGGGCCGTTGCTGATCGAGGTGGGGTACGGGTTCGGGCAGCTGCCCGGTACGCACGGCCCCAGGCCGCCGGGCAGCGGCGCGGCCGTCGCGGTGACCGCGCCGGGGCCGAGGGCCAGCACGGGGACGAGCGCCGAGACTATGGTGCACGGCAGCGCCAGCGCGCCCGCCCTTCGGCGGACGCGGGCGAGCAGTCGGTTGAAGGAAGCCATGTCTGAAGCGTCCGACAGCTTGTGCGAACCGGGGCACCGCTGGGCCGATCGACTGCGCTGATCGGTGCGCGGGCACACCCGCACAGACCAACCGTCACCTGGCGGAGGCCCTAGGAGGCCTCGTCCCAGGGGGAGGCGGCGCGGTTGCCGGTGCCGTCGCAGGTGCGGCAGATCTCGTCGCGGTAGGCGTGCTTGGCGCCGGTCGCGTCGACCCGGTAGCGGACGTAGACGCCGGTGCCGTCGCAGAGGAAGCAGTTCCCGCCGCCGCCGCCGACCTCGGTGGTGCCGGTGCCCTGACAGGTCCGGCAGCTGAGGCCGGCGGTGCGGCCGGTGCCCGCGCAGATGCGGCAGACCGTGGTCATCGTCTTCCTCCCGGGTCGGAACCTAGGTCATGGTAGGCGCTGCCCGCCGTCCACCGGGCGGCCCGGTGCGGCCCGGGGCCGCTGCGCCGGACCGCCCCGGGGCCGGTGCGCTCAGTTCGGCAGGCCCTCGCCGACCCGGCGGGAGACCGAGATCTGCTGGAGGTCCAGCATCCCCGGCGGGTCCGCGAGGCCGGGGCCGCCGGCCTGCACCCACTGCGCGATCTCCTCGATCATGTCGTCGGCCAGCACCCAGCCCAGCCAGACCGGCCGGCCGCCGGCCGCGCGGCCCTCGCTGGACGGGCCGACCACCACGACGTTGGAGTGCGCGCAGGTGTCCAGGCACTTGACGGCCCGGACCCGGCCCGCCGCGCCGACCGCCGTGCGCAGCCGCTCGTACTGGCCGGCGTGATCCACGCCCGGGTGCTTCTCCTGGGTGCCGCAGCAGCAGCCCCGGCAGACGGTGACGGTCACCGGGGCGGCCTGGCCCTGCCCCGACCGGCCCGGCCGGCCCTGCTGACCCACCCGCTCACGTTCCCGACGGCTCATCGCCTCATCGCCCCTCAGCTCTCCTCGTTCCCCAGGGCCCGCCGCCACGCACGTTCGCGCAGCAGCCGCAGGCCGTTGAGGCCGACGATGACGGTGGAGCCCTCGTGCCCGGCGACGCCGAGCGGCAGTGGCAGCGTACCTGCCAGGTCCCAGACCACCAGGACGGTGATGAACGTCCCGGCCAGCACCAGGTTCTGCGCCACCAGGCGGCGGGCCCGCCGGGAGAGCGCCACCACGGCCGGGACGGCGGCCAGCTCGTCCCGGACCACGACGGCGTCGGCGGTCTCCAGGGCGAGGTCCGAACCGGCCCGGCCCATCGCCACCCCGGCGTGGGCGGCGGCCAGCGCCGGGGCGTCGTTGACGCCGTCACCGACCATCAGCACCTTCCGTCCGGAGTCCGCCAGGGCGCGGACGGCGGCGGCCTTCTCCTGCGGCAGCAGCCCGCCCCGGGCGTCGGTCAGCCCGACCTCGCCCGCCAGCCGGGCGGCGGCGCGCGGGTTGTCGCCGGTGAGCAGCACCGGCGGGCGGCCGGTGAGCGCGGTCAGCGCCCGGACGGCGCCGGCCGCCTGCTCGCGCGGCCGGTCGGCGAGGCCGAGCACGCCGACCGGTTCGCCGTCGCGCAGCACCAGGACGGTGGTACTGCCGGCCGCCTCCAGCGCGGTGACCGCCGGGTGGTCGCGGAACGGACCGGGGGCGCCGACGGCGACCACCGCGCCGTCCACCACCGCCCGCACCCCGACGCCCGGGGTGGCGGTGAAGTCGCCGGCGGGCGGGACGGTGAGGCCCCGCTCCCGGGCGGCGGCGACCACGGCGCGGGCCAGCGGGTGCTCGCTGGGGTGCTCGGCGGCGGCGGCCAGCGCCAGCAGGCCGTCCTCGGTGAGGTCCGGGTCGAGGTCCGGGTCGAGGTCAGGGTCAAGGTCCGGGTCGCCGTCGAGCACGGCGATCGCGGTGACCCGGGGGGTGCCCTCGGTGAGGGTGCCGGTCTTGTCGAGGGCGACGGCGTCGATCTGCCCGAGCCGTTCCATCGCCACCGCGGACTTCACCAGGACGCCGTGCCGGCCGGCGTTGGCGATCGCGGAGAGCAGCGGCGGCATGGTGGCCAGCACCACGGCGCACGGCGAGGCGACGATCATGAAGGTCATGGCGCGCAGCAGGGCGCCGGCCAGCTCGGCGCCGAACGCCAGCGGGACGGCGAACAGCAGCAGGGTGGCGGCCACCAGGCCGGCCGCGTAGCGCTGCTCGACCTTCTCGATGAAGAGCTGGGTGGGGGCCTTGGTCTCGGAGGCCTCGGCGACCAGGGCGACGATCCGGGCGATCACGCTGTCGGCGGCGTCCCGTTCGACCCGTACGCGCAGCGCGCCGGCGCCGTTCAGGGTGCCCGCGTACACCTCGTCGCCGGGGCGCTTGGCGACGGGCAGCGGTTCGCCGGTGATGGTGGCCTGGTCGACGTCGCTCGCGCCGTCGAGGACGCGGCCGTCGGCGCCGATCCGCTCGCCGGGGCGGACCAGCACGGTGTCGCCGACGGCGAGTTCGGCGGTGGGGACGGTTTCCTCCACCATCGTGGTGCCGTCGGTCCGCAGCCGGGTCGCGGTGGCGGGGGCGAGGTCGAGCAGGCCGCGCACCGAGTCGGCGGTGCGGGCGGTGGCCAGTGCCTCCAGGGCGCCGCTGGTCGCGAAGATCACGACCAGCAGGGCGCCGTCCGGCACCTGGCCGATGGCGGCGGCACCGAGCGCGGCGACCACCATCAGCAGGTCGACGTCGAGGGTCCGTTCGCGCAGCGCCCGCAGGCCGGCCAGGGCCGGCTCCCAGCCCCCGGCGGCGTAGGCGACGGCGTACAGCGCGCCCGAGGCCCAGCCGGGGCCGCCGGACAGCTGGACGGCGAGCGCGAGCAGGAAGGCGGCCAGGCTCCCGGCCGCCCAGCGCGCCTCGGGCAGCGCGAGCACCCGGGTGCGGCGCGGCCGCGGCACGGCGGACGGCGCGGGGGCGGGAGCGGGCGGTCGGGTGAGCACGGTGGCGGGCATGGGCGTCACCATACAGGAATACATGAACACACCTTCATGCGTTCATATGAATGCTCCGCTCGCCCCCACCCCCCTGGACGTGCCCCGTAGGATTCCCCCATGGGACACGCAGCCGCCGACAGCACCGTGCCGCGGATGCGCCTGGACGCCTCCAACGCGGCCAAGGTGGCGAGCACGCTCCAGGCCCTCGCCACCCCCTCCCGCCTGCTGATACTCGCCCAGCTCCGCGAGGGCCCGCGGGCCGCCACCGAACTCGCCGACGCGGTCGGCATGGAGCAGTCCGCCTGCTCCCACCAGCTCCGCCTGCTGCGCAACCTCGGCCTGGTCATCGGCGAACGCCGCGGCCGCTCGGTCGTCTACTCGCTCCACGACGACCACGTCGCCGCCCTGCTCGACCAGGCCGTCTACCACGTCGACCACCTCCGCCTCGGCCTCGGCGACGGAGGCTGAAGCGACGGAGGCTGAAGCGACGGCGACCGAACCGGGCCCCGACTGGCGCTACGGGATCCGCCACTGCTGGTACTTGTTGCCCGGGGTGCAGGTGGTCATGGTGGCCTGCTTGCCCGGTCCGTTGTCGGTCATGCAGGTCGAGCCCGAGTAGTCCTTGAGGTAGTAGGTGCCCGAGGCGCCCGCCCCGACCACCGACCAGCTCGACCCGAGACTGAAGCCCGACGAGAGCATCACCTTGGTGTCCCGGCCCGTCCAGTCACTGCTCTCCTGGACGAGGGGCGGACCGCTCAGGCTGCAGGGGTGGAACTTGTACCAGCCGCCCGGGTCCGGCGCGGAGCGGACCCAGCCGTAGGCGGTCGTCCCGCCCATGACGGCCGCGGCGCCCGCCGACGGGCTGTCGGTGGCCAGGCCGAGCTGCTGGCCGTCGGCCACATTGACGATGGCCCCCCAGTTCGCGCCGCCGCACCCGGCCGGCACGGTCGGCGTCTGCGGCTTGGCCGTGGTCGGGTCGGGCGCCGGCTGGCTGGGCGCGGGCGCCGACGGCGCGGGCTGGTTGGGGGCCGGGGTCGGGTTGGGCGCGGGCTGGTTCGGGGCCGGCGGGTTGGCCGGCGCGCTGGGGGCCGGCGGGTTGGGCGCCGGCTGGTTGGGAGCGGGCGCGGCACCGCCGCTCACACCCCCGGTGCTCGTACTGCCGCCACCGGGCTTCGGCGGGGTGCCGCCCGACCCGCCGGACGCCCCACCGGCGGCGCCTCCCGACGCCCCGGCCCCGCCCGACCCGCCGGCCCCGCCGGCCCCGCCCGACGCCTTGCCCCCGCCCGGATTCGGCGCCGGGGCCGGCGGCTGACCGCCGTTCGGCGCGGGGAGCTCGGACTGGGCGGCCGGCGGGGTGCCCGGCGTGGTCTCCCCGCCCGGTGGTGTGCTCGGGGGCTGATCGGTCGGCGACGCAGCGGCCGTCGGTGCGTCGGCCGACGGTGTGCCGGCCGTCGGCGCACCGGCCGTCGGCCCGTCGGTGACGGTGGAGGCCGAAACGGAGACGGCGGGCTGCACGCCGGGAGTCTGCGCCTGCGACTGGAACGGGAGCCGGTCGACCAGCACGACCGTGGCGGCACCGGTGGTGATGATCACCGGGACGATGACGGGCACCAGGAGGCGGCGCCACGACCGCCCCCTGGGGGGCTCGGCGGCGGTCCGGGACGCGACCCGGGCCACCTCGGCGGACTCGCCCCCGGCCGCCCCGGCCGCCGCGATGGCGGGCGGAACGGGCCGCGACACCGCGGCGACCGGCACCGACCGGTCGCCGACCGCGGCCCGCGCCGCGGCCGCCATCGCGGCGGCGTCGGCGAACCGTTCCTCCGGCTTCTTGGCCAACGCCCGCGCGACGAACTCCCGCACCGCCGGCGGGAACCGCTCCGGCAGCTCCGGCGCCGGCTGCTGGACGTGCTTGAGCGCGACCTCGATCACGTTCTCGCCGGTGAACGGCGGTGTGCCGGTGAGCAGTTCGTAGCAGACCACGCCCAGCGAGTAGAGATCCGAGGCCGGCGTGACGCCGCTGCCGCCGGCCTGCTCCGGGGCCATGTACAGCGCGGTGCCGATCACCACGTTGGTCGCCGTGAGCGTGGTGCTCACCAGCGCCCGCGCGATACCGAAGTCCGTCACCGTCACCCGGCCGTCGGCCCCGAGCATCAGGTTGGACGGCTTGACGTCCCGGTGCACGATCTCCTGCCGGTGCGCGGCGTGCAGCGCGTCGAGCGCCGTGGCCAGCAGGCTCAGCGCCCGCTCGGGCGGCATCGGGCCGTCCTGGGCGAGGACCTTGTCCAGCGGCCGCCCGTCGACCAGCTCCATCACGATGAACGCGATCCGCTCGCCCTCGGCGCCGCCCTCCCCCGCGCCACCACCCTCCCCGTAGTCGTAGACCTCCACGATGCCCGGGTGGCTGATCGCGGCGAGCAACTGGGCCTCGCGCCGGAAGCGCCGGGCGAACGACCCCTCCTCCAGCAGCCCCGCGTGCAGCACCTTCACCGCCACCTGCCGCTCCAGCACCCGGTCGTCGGCGCGCCAGACGGCACCCATGCCGCCGCCCCCGATCCACTCGGTCAGCGTGTAGCGACCCCCGAGTACGGCCCCCCGTGCAGTCATGCCCCGCCCCTTCGTGAAACCCCGCCCCGACGGGGTCCTCAGTGATCCGGCCGGTGATCCGGCCGGCAGTCGTCTCCACCGCCCGCCCCGGCGGCACCGGTCATGCCGGTCGCGCCGGACGGCTCGGGCCGCAGCGACCGCCAGATGCTCTCCGGCAGGATCCGGGCGGCCTCGGCCAGGTCCAGCTCGTAGGTGTCGGACAGCCAGCGACGGGCCGCCTCCGCGACCGGCCCCATCACCAGCACCTCGACCAACGGGCCGGGCACGGGCAGGATCTCGCCCCGCTCCATCCGGGGGAGCATCCACCCCCCGATCACCGCCAGCTTGGCCGCCTTGGCGGCCTTGATCTGCTCGGCCTGGGCCACCAGGTAGCCGGAGTAGGCGGAGGCGTGCAGGAAGAGGGCGGCGTCCCGGTGCTCCTCGGTGAAGCGCAGATAGGCCCGGACCAGCGCCCGCACCCCGGTGCGCGCGGTACGGCTGCGCTGCAGCGCGGCGATCATCTCGTCGAACAGCCGCTCCATGCAGCGAATGTAGAGCGCGACGGCCAGGCCGTCGAGGCTCCCGAAGTGGTGGTAGAGGCTGCCCAGGCTGACCTTGCTCGCCGTGGTGACGGCACTGACGGTGAACCCCTGCTGGCCCCCCTCCGCGTACACCCGCAGCGCGGTGGTCAACAGCAACTCCACGGTGGCCTCGCCCCGTTGCTGCTTGGGGGGCATCCGCGCGCCTCCGCTCGACCGTCGCGCCACGGCCTCGGCCGCCAACTCGGCCAGCATAGAGCAGAACTGGAGGAGTTCTCTAGAACGAAGCTCTACTTCCGACGCCGCTTCGGGTGGGCCTCGCGGCCTCCTGGGCGCGGTCCTCGGCGCGGTCCTGGGCGGCGAGGACGGCGTCTCCGTGGTCGAAACCCCACTCGCCCAGGGCCTCCAGGGCGGGGAGCAGGGTGCGGCCGAGGGGCGTGAGGGCGTACTCGACGCGGGGCGGCGAACCGGGGTGACCGCGGCGCTCCACCAGGCCGTTGTACTCCAGGCGGCGGAGGGTCTCGGTGAGCACCTTGGCGCTGATCCCGCCGATCCGGGCGCGCAGCGCGCCGGGGCGCACGGGGGCGTCGCGCAGGGCCCAGAGCACCACCGAGTTCCAGGTGTTGGCGAGCAGGTCGAAGGCCACCCGGGCCCGGCAGTCGGCGAGGTAGGTCTCGCCCGGGATCTCGTCCACGCTTCCTCCCTACCGCACCGGGTACGCACCGATCGGTAACCGGCGGCCTGCCTAGATTCATCCCGAACCGGCGTGGAGCGGAAGGGGATCGAGCATGCGGATCGGCATCATCGGGGCGGGGAACATGGCGCGGGCGCTCGGCGGGCAGTGGGCCCGGGCCGGGCACGAGGTGGTGTTCGGGGCGCGGGACGCGGCGCGGGCCGAGGAGGCGGCGGCGCTGGCCGGGCACGGCGCGCGGGCGGTGCAGGACCCCGCGCGGGCGGCGGAGTTCGGGGCGGCGGCGCTGCTCGCGGTGCCGGCCGGGGTGGTGGAGGAGGTGGCCGCGGCGGCGGGGGTGGCGGCCGGGCGGGTGCTCGTCGACTGCACCAACCCGCTCGCCATGGGGGCGCTCGGCGTGCCCGAACCCACCACGGCGGGCGGGCCGTCGATGGCCGAGCGGATCGCCGCGGCGGCGCCGGGGGCGCGGGTGGTGAAGGCGTTCAACGTGTGCCACGAGAGCGTCTGGCGGCTCACCCCGCCGGTCTTCGACGGCCGCCCGCTCGCGGTGCCGCTCTGCGGCGACGACCCGGCGGCGGTCTCCCTGGTCGCCGGCCTGGCCACCGACCTCGGCGCCACCCCCGTCCCCGCCGGCCCCCTCCCCCGCGCCCGCCTCCTGGAGGCGGCCACGGCCTTCGCCATCGGCCTCTGGTTCACCGGCCACGACCCCCAGGCCGTCTTCCCCCCACCCCACCACGCCGGCGGCCCGGCCTGAGGCAGGGCAGCACGAACCACCCCCGCTCCGGCCCACTCGGCACACATCCGGCCCGGGCACCCCCGCCCACCCGGCATCCGAGTGGCCGGCGGGCAAGCGGACGGACGGGCGGACGGGCGGGCGGACGGGCCAGGCCACCGGCGGGCGGCGGGCCGGCAAGCGGCGAGCGGGCGGCGAGCAAGCCGCCGGGGAGCCGGCCGAGCGGGGTGCGGCCGGAGGCGTGGACGGGTGGGGCGTAGGAGCTCAGGGCCCCGTGCCCAAGCGCGGGCGCGGGACCCCGCCGAACCGGTGGGCCGTTACGCCGTCCCCTGGGCAGCCGGGCGGACGGCCAAGCCGCCGGCGGCCGGCGGGCCGGCAAGCGGCGAGCGGGCGGCGAGCAAGCCGCCGGGAAGCTGGGCGAGCGGGGTGCGGCCGGAGGCGTGGGCGGATGGGGGGCGTAGGAGCTCAGGGGCCCGTGCCCAAGCGCGGGCGCGGGCGCCGCCGAGCCGGTGCGCCGTCACCTCGTACCCGGCGGCCGCCGAACCGGCGGGCCGTTACGCCGTCGCCTCCGCTGCCGCGCGGCCGGCGGTGCGGCCGGAGAAGAGGCAGCCGCCGAGGAAGGTGCCCTCCAGGGAGCGGTAGCCGTGGACGCCGCCGCCGCCGAAGCCGGCCGCCTCGCCGGCGGCGTAGACGCCGTCGAGCGGCGTGCCGTCGGGGCGCAGGACGCGGGCCGCGAGGTCGGTCTCCAGGCCGCCGAGGGACTTGCGGGTGAGGATGCTCAGCCGGACGGCGATCAGCGGGGCGGCGGCCGGGTCGAGGATGCGGTGCGGGGCGGCGGTGCGGATCAGCCGGTCGCCGAGGTAGCGGCGGGCGCCGTGGATGGCGGTGACCTGGAGGTCCTTGGCGAAGGGGTTGGCGAGTTCGCGGTCGCGGGCCTCGACGACGCGGCGCAGTTCGGCGGTGTCGATCAGCTGGGCGCGGGCCTTGGCGTTCATCCCCCGGGCGAGGTCGCGCAGGTTGCCGGCGACCACGAAGTCCGGCCCGTGGTCGAGATGGCTGCGGACGGGTCCGGGGGCGCCGGGCAGCGCGCGGGCGAGGACGCCGCGCAGCGAGCGGCCGGTGAGGTCGGGGTTCTGCTCGGAGCCGGAGAGGGTGAACTCCTTCTCGATGATCCGCTGGTTGAGCACGAACCAGGTGTGGTCGTGGCCGGTGGTGCGGAGGTGTTCGAGGGTGCCGAGGGTGTCGAAGCCGGGGAACAGCGGGACGGGCAGCCGGCGGCCGCGGGCGTCGAGCCAGAGCGAGGAGGGGCCGGGCAGGATCCGGATGCCGTGCCGGGCCCAGACCGGGTCCCAGTTGGCGATGCCCTCGGTGTAGTGCCACATCCGGTCGCCGTTGACGAGGTGGCCGCCGGCGTCGGCGGTGATGCCGAGCATCAGCCCGTCGACGTGCGCGGGGACGCCGGAGAGCATCCGCTCGGGCGGGGTGCCGAGTCGGGCGGGCCAGGCCTTGCGGACCAGGTCGTGGTTGCCGCCGATGCCGCCGGAGGTGACGATCACGGCCTGGGCGCGCAGCTCGAAGTGGCCGGCCGCCTCGCGGGAGCTGGCCTCGCCGCGGGCGGCGGCGCTGGGGACGAGCACCTCGCCGGTCACCGTGTCGACGGCGCCGGCGGAGGCGGTGAGCCCGGTGACCCGGTGCCGGAAGCGCAGGTCGACCAGGCCGCGGGCGGCGGCCGCGCGGACCCGGCGGAGGAAGGGTTCGAGCAGGCCGGGGCCGGTGCCCCAGGTGATGTGGAAGCGGGGGACGGAGTTGCCGGGGCCGTCGGCGTGCAGTCCGCCGCGTTCGGCCCAGCCGACGACCGGGAAGAACCGCACGCCCTGCGCGTGCAGCCAGGCCCGCTTCTCCCCGGCGGCGAAGTCGACGTAGGCCTCGGCCCAGCGGCGCGGCCAGGCGTCCTCGGGGCGGTCGAAGCCGGCGGTGCCGAGCCAGTCCTGCCAGGCGAGCGCGGGCGAGTCGCGGATCCGCATCCGGCGCTGTTCGGGCGAGTCGACCAGGAAGAGGCCGCCGAAGGACCAGTGCGCCTGGCCGCCGAGGGAGGCCGCGGGTTCCTGGTCGAGCAGGATCACCTTCCGTCCGGCGTCGGTGAGTTCGGCGGTCGCGGCAAGGCCCGCGAGTCCGGCTCCGATGACGATGACGTCGGCGTCCAGGGCCATGCGGGCAGCTCCTCCACCAGTGGTCCGGCAGTGCGGGGTGGGCCCGATACTGCGGCCTGCGCCACCGCCCGTCAACCGGTCCGTCAACCGGCCCACCTCGGCGGGAATTCCGCTCCACCCCGTTTCGGAATTACCTTCGATACTCGGTGGAGCGTAATTCGAAATGTTTCCGATGAATTTCGGGAATTTGTGCGCGCAGCATGGACGGAAGCGAAACCTGACAGTAACTTACTTGTCAGTAAAGCTGTGGCCCGGCTCGCACGACCCCCACCCACCCGTTTCTCTCCCCCAGGAGGAACCGTGCTCCGCCGTGCCCGAAATCTCCGCGCGCCCCGGAATTCCGCACTGCTCGGCGCCGCCGCGCTGGGCGCCGTCCTGGCCCTGACCGCGACCAGCGCGCAGGCCGCCACCCCCGCGCCCCGCCACTACGTGGCCCTCGGCGACTCCTACGCCGCCGGGGCGGGCGTCCCGAACCAGTCGGCCGGCCTCTGCCTGCGTTCCGACCGCAACTACGGCCACCTGGTCGCCGCCGCCCTGAACGCGGCCGCGTACACCGACGTCACCTGCGCCGCCGCGAAGGTCAAGTCGCTCACCCAGGCCCAGTACGACGCCTTCATCCGGGTCAACGACCCGCAGCTGGACGCGGTGACCGGCGACGCCGACCTGATCACCCTCGGGATCGGCGGCAACGACCTCGGCCTCAGCGACATCGGGATCGGCGATGTGATCGCCACCTGCATCGCGGGCGCGGTGGTCAACCCGCTCGGCACCCCGTGCAAGGACGTCTACCACCACGGCTACTGGGACTGGTCGAGCTGGTCCTGGCAGTACGGCAACGACGACCTGGCCGACCGGATCGACGCCACCGCGCCGCGCCTCGCGGACGCCCTGCAGCGCATCCGGGCGAAGGCCCCGAAGGCCCGGATCCTGCTGGTCGGCTACCCCTCGGTGCTGCCCTCCGACGGCGCGTCCTGCGTGTTCCGCCAGCCCATCGCCCCGCGCGACATCCCGTACCTGTACGGCGTGCTGGGCGAGTTGAACGCGATGCTGAAGTCCACCGCCGCGGCCAACGGCGCCACCTACGTGGACACCGCCACGCCGACCGCCGGGCACGACGCCTGCTCGGACGACCGCTGGATCGAGGGCGCGCTGCCCGGCTCCCCGGCCGTCCCGTTCCACCCGAACGCGACCGGCGAGCGGGCCATGGCCGACGCCGTCCTCAAGGCACTGAAGTAGGCGCGCGAACCCCGAGGGGCGGTGACCGGGGTTCCGGTCACCGCCCCTCGGTCGTGCCGTCACCCGGAGGCGTCACGGCTTGATGCGGACCACCTGCGGGTCGTGGTCGCTCGCCTGCTGGGCGAACTCGGCGTTGATGTGCACCACGTCGTACTTGGCGTAGCCGACCTCGGGGCTGACCAGGATGTGGTCCAGCACCTGCGAGTTGCCCTGGTAGACGTACGAGTACTGCTCCTTCTCGGGCAGCTCGTTCACCAGGTCGCGCAGCACGCCGTCCTTGGTGAGCGCGGCCAGCGCGGGCGAGAACTGGTAGTCGTTGAAGTCGCCGAGCGAGACCACCTTGGCCTCCTTGTCGGCGGTCAGCAGCTTGGCGACGAAGGCCTGCTCGATGGTGGCCTGCTTGATCCGCTGGACCTCGGAGGAGCGGGTCGGCGCCTGGAAGCGGCTGTCGATGCCCTGGTCGCCGCCCTTGCTGTTGAAGTGGTTGGCGATGACGAAGACCTTCTTGCCGCGGAAGGCGAACTGGCCGACCAGCGGCTTGCGGCTGTTGGTCCAGGCCTCGTCGGCGGGGGCGATCCGGCCGGGCGAGGCGGTCAGCGCGGTGGCGGCGCCGGTGCCGGCCACGTCCACGGCGGTGGTGGCGGTGCCGCCGGGGATGTCGGTGAAGGAGACCCGCTGCGGGTTGAACAGGAAGCCCTGGCGGATGTTGCCGCCGGGCTCGCCGCCGTCCTTGCCGTTCTCCGGGTCGATCGAGCGCCACTCGTACGCGGGGCCGCCGGCCGCCTTGATCGCGGCGGTGAACTTGGCGACGGTCGCGGTCGCGTCCACCGTGCCGTCGTTCTTGGCGCCGTTGTTGTCCTGGATCTCCTCCAGGGCGAGGATGTCGGGCGAGCGCAGGTTGGTGACGACGGCCTGGGCCAGCTCGGTGAACTTGGCGTCCGGGTTGGTGGCGGCCAGGTTCTCCACGTTGTAGGTGGCGATGGTGAGCTCGCGCTCGCCGGCCTGGGCGGTGACCTCGCGCTGGAGGTGGTTGTCCTGGAGCGCGCCGAGGGTGCCGGCGACCAGGGTGTAGCCGCCGAACTGGTTGTAGTCCAGCGGGCCGGTGGTGTCACCGGTCAGCACGTCGCCGACGTTGGCGACCGGGAACGGCTGCTGGGCGACCGGCGCCTGCTGCTGGACCATCAGGCGGCCGACGTTCGGCTCGGCGTAGGACTCGTAGAGCACGCCGCCGCGCTTGCTGCGCTGGTCCTGCTTGTCGGCCGCGACCCACAGCTCGTTGTACTTGTCGGTGGCCTGGATCACCCGGACGTCGCGGACCTGGACGAGCATGCCCTCCAGCGACTCGTAGAAGTCGAGGGTGTACTTCTCCGGGTTCAGGGCGACGCCGTTGAGAGTGCCGTCGGCGCCGGCCTGCGGGCTGTAGGTGCCGGGGATGTTGCGGGTGTCGACGACCACCGGGGCCGGCAGCGGGTTGCCGGAGGAGAGCACGGTGACGGTCGGGGCGGAGATCTGGGTCAGCGACTGCGAGCCGCCGTTGAAGTTCGGGTAGTACTCCGTCACCTTGCCGCCGACCAGCACCGAGTCGCCGACCTTGACGGTGGGGGCGGCACTGCCGGTGTAGACGAAGACGCCCTCGCTGGTGGCCGGGTCGGCGTCCGGGTTCGGGTCCTGGATCCAGAAGCCCTTGGAGCCGTAGCCGCGCACGCCGGTGACGATGCCGGGCACGCCGGTGACGGTCTTGCCGGTCTGCGCGGATATCCGGGTGGCGCCCTGGATGTCGTGGATCCGCAGCGGGCCGGCCTCGGCCGGGGCGTCGGCGGCGACGGCGGACGGCAGCGGGGCGAGCACCAGCGAGGCGGCCAGACCGGCCGGGAGGATCGCGGCGCGCAGCAGGGCGCGACGGGAACGCGGGCGGGGGGCGGTGGGCGTGGTCACCGGGACTCCTGGTGATGAGTGAGGGAGGGTCAGCCGGGGCGCACGGCGCGCGCCGCCCCCGCTACCCGCGTAGAAAGCCGTGCGGAAGCCGTTGACCGCCCCCCGCAGCGCCCAAAGATACGCGCGTAGAAAATGGCCGGACAAGACCCCGGAGGTGAACTTCTCCGTTACAGCCGAAGGTTGTTACCTCGAAGCTGTGACCACCGCTACAGCCCCCCTCCGCGGCGCCCTCCGCAGACCCCTCCGCAGACCCCTCCGCGGACTCCTTCGCGGCGGGCCTACAGCCAGCCGCGCTGAGCGGCCTTCAGACCGGCCTCGAAACGGCTCGCCGCCTCCAGCCGCTCCATCAGCGCGGCCATCTGCCGGCGCACCGTCCGCACCGAGACGCCCAGCCGCTTGGCCGCCGCGTCGTCGGTGATCCCGGTGGAGAGCAGCCGCAGCAGCTCGCGCTCCCCCGCGCTCAGGCCGGTGCCGGTGTCCTCGGGGCGGTCGTCGCCGAGTGGGAGGGCGGTCTCCCAGGTCTGCTCGAAGAGCGCGACCAGCGAGGCGACGATCCCGGGCTCCTCGGTGCACAGCGCGCCGGCCCGGGTGTTCGCCGGGTCGATCGGGACGACGGCGGTGGTCCCGTCGAAGACCAGCATCCGGGGCGGCAGCACCGGCGCGGTGCGCACCCGGCCGCCCAGGCCGGTCATCCACTGGGTGTAGGCGAAGGTCTCCGGGTCGTTGCGGACGCTGTCCTGGTAGATGGTGCGCAGGCTGATGCCGCGCCGCAGGGCGTCCTCGTCGAGTGGGCGGGAGGCGGCCAGGCTGGCGGCGGACTGCGCGCCGCCGGGCATCACGCCCAGGCACTCGGTGGTCAGCCGGGCGGTCAGCACCTCCAGCTTGGCCTGGATGGCGTCCAGGCCGACCAGCCGCTCGCCGCCGTCCACCAGGGTGGCCGAGCGCAGCGTGGCGTACTCGGCGACGGCGCGGGCGACGGCGGCCTTGGAGACCGCCAGCTCCTGCTGACGGCGGGCCAGTTCCTCCTCCTGCCGGCGGAGCAGCAGCTCCAGTCCGCGTTCCGGACTGACCGGCCAGAGCGCGCCCGGGCGGTCCCGGGAGGCGCGCAGCAGGGTGAGGTCGGCGAGCCGGTCGAGGGCGGCCCGGACGGTGGGCTCGGCGAGTTCCAGCCGCGCGCAGAGTTCGGCGACCCCGCCCTCCGGATCCGCGAGCATTCCGCGGTACACGGCTTCCGCGGTGGTGTCCAGGCCAAGCAGTTCCAGCACGTCAACGACCCCTGATCATCACTTCATCGCATCACACGAATGGATATCCGACGGCCCGCCGGTCCCTGATCCTTCCGCCGGTCACCCGGCCCCACAAGGCATGATCCGGTCACCCGACCCGAACCGGACCATCCGGTCTGTTCCACATGGGTTCCGGCTCGGCTCCGCGCCGGTTGCCGCCGGAGGGTTGCAGCATGCTGCCTGTCCTGTTGCTGCCCGCCGGTCCCCCTCCCCCCGGGGGCCGGTCGGCGGAAGGATTCTGCTTGCGCGCACCGCACCACCCACCAGCCCTGAACCGCCCTGCCCAGAACAGGAACCACCGTGCCGAAGACCGCCCGGCTGATCGCCGTCACCGCTCTCGCCCTCACCCTCGCCACCGCCGTCGCACCCGCCCTCGCCGCGCCGGCCCCCGCGGTCACCACGGTCACCGCGGTCGCCGGCGCCGCCGACGGGCCCGGCATCGGCTGGGACGCCCCGGCCGCCGCCGGGTCCGCCCCGGGCGTGATCGGCATCGGCTGGGACACCGCCCGGGCCGACGGCCCGGGCATCGGCTGGGACTGACCGTTCCGTGTTCGCCGTTCAATTGACCCTCCTGGACGTCTCCGCCGCGCCCCCGGGCGAGGCCGGACCCTCCGACGTCCAGGACGCACTGTGGGCGAGCGCGGGCCCGGGCGACGGCCTGGAGCACGTGCGCGCCCGTACCGTCCCGGGGGGCGTCGGCCTGGTGCTGTACGTCCGCGCGTCCGACCGGGAGGCGGCCGAGCTGAGGGCGCACGCCCTGCTCGACCGGGCGCTGGCGGACGGTCCCGTCGGCCGTTTCGCGGTGGCGGCTCCACCGTAGGCCGCAGGGGCCGTCCGCCGGCCGCTCATCGATCATTCGTTTCCGGAGCGTTCGCTTCCTGACCGTCCGTCCACTTTTCGGACGGTTGCCCACGCTCGCAAATTTGGCCGATTCATGCCCACGGCCTTGACCGGCCCATTACTGACATGCCCATGCCATTCATGCGCCACCCACTGCCCTAGACCGTCGAGGAGCTCCATGTCCCGCCCACCCGGACGCCGCCGCAACGGCGTCCTGCGCAACACCGCGGTAGCGCTGACCGTGGTGCTGGCCGCCGAGGCCGCCGTCGTCATCATGACGACCGGTCAGGCCGTCGCCGTCACCCCGGACAAGCCGGCCGCCCCCAAGCCCGCCAAGGCACTCGGTCCCGCCGAGGCCAAGGACATCGCCACCGCCCACCTCAAGGCCCGGCTGGAGAACCGCCGGATCGAGGTGGTCGACGAGCGCACCGAGTCCACCACCACCTGGATCAACCCGGACGGCACCACCACCCTGGACATGGCCTCCGGCCCGGTCCGGTTCAAGGACAAGGCCGGGAAGCTCCAGCCGATCGACGTGACCCTGTCCCGGCAGGCCGACGGCAGCGTCAAGGCCAACGGCCACCCGCTCGGGCTCTCCCTCGCGGGCGCCACCCCGGCCGCCGCCTCCACGTTCAAGGCGGCCGGCGCCCCGGCCGGCGACCGGCAGGCCCCGGCCACCCCGCTGGTGTCGCTGGACAACGGCAGCGGCACCACCATGTCGCTGTCCTGGCGCGGCACCCTGCCCGCCCCGAAGGTGGACGGCACCAAGGCCCGGTACGAGAACGCGCTCACCGCCACCGACCTGGTCATCGAGTCCACCCGGACCGGCTTCGAGCAGTTCCTGGAGCTCAAGGACCGCTCGGCGGTCGGCGCCAACGGCAGCGTCACGATGACGCTGGACGCGGCCGGCCTGCGGGCCCGACAGAACGCCGACAACTCGGTCTCCTTCCTCGACCCGAAGACCGGCGAGGAGAAGGGCCAGCTGCCCGCCCCGGTGATGTGGGACGCCCAGGTCGACGAGCGCAGCGGCGAGCACACCCACACCGCGCCGGTCGCTCTGAAGGTCACCCAGAACGGCGACGCCGTCGACCTCACCCTCACCCCCGACGCCGCGTTCCTCAACGACCCGGCCACCAAGTACCCGGTCACCGTCGACCCGGCGGTCAACATCGGCGTCGGCTTCGACACCTTCGTCCAGCAGGGCTACGGCACCGACGTCTCCTCGCAGACCGAGCTGAAGCTGGGCAACAACGGCTCCGGCCAGGTGGCCCGCTCCTTCCTGCAGTTCCCGATGGCCAAGATCAGCGGGAAGCAGATCACCAGCGGCAAGCTCAACCTGTGGAACTTCCACAGCTGGTCCTGCACGGCGAAGGGCTGGGAGGTCTGGGACACCGGCACCGCCACCACCGCCACCCGCTGGACCGCGCAGCCCGGCTGGAACCGCAAGTGGGCCACCTCCACCTCGACCAAGGGCTACTCCAGCTCCTGCAACGACGGCTGGGTCAACCAGGACATCACCTCGCTCGTCCAGGCCTGGGCCGGCAACGGCAACGCCAACAACACCCTGGGCATCCGGGCCACCGACGAGAGCGACCCGTACGGCTGGAAGAAGTTCAACTCCGGCAACGCGTCCGCCAACACGCCGTACCTGTCGGTGACCTACAACACCCCGCCGGCCGTCTCCAGCCTGCTCGCCCCGGCCGACGGCGCGCTCACCGGCGACGCCACCCCGACCCTGTCCGCCAAGGCGACCGACCCCGACGGCGGCAACGTCCTGCTGGACTTCGAGGTCTGGGCGGCCAACGGCACCGCCGCCCTGCAGTCCGGCCACACCTCCTACGCGGCCTCCGGCTCCACCTTCACCTGGACCCCGGGCACCGCGCTGCCGGCCGGCAGCTACAAGTGGCGCTCCCGCTCCTGGGACGGCACCGCCAACAGCGCCTGGTCCGCCTTCCGCTCGTTCACCGTCGACACCACCGCGCCGGGCGCCACCACGATCGCCTCCGGGGACTTCCCGGCCGGCCAGTGGGCGGGCAGCGCGGACGCCAACGGCGACTACAGCGGCACCTTCACCTTCACCCCGCCGAGCAGCGACGTGAAGGACGTCCAGTACAAGCTGGACGGCGGCGCCTGGGTCACCGCGGCCACCACCGGCGCGGCGGTCTCCGCCAAGCTCACCTTCAAGGCGGGCGCGCACACCGTCGCCGCGCACACCCGGGACGCCGCGGGCAACGTCTCCGCCGACCGGACGTACACCTTCTACGCCGGCAAGGGCTCCGCCCTGGTCTCCCCCGGAGCCGGCGAGCGCCCGGCCCGCCGCACCTCGCTGGCGGCCGAGGGCAACAGCACCTACACCGGCGTGCGCTACCAGTACCGCCGCGGCGAGACCGACACCTGGAAGGACGTGCCGGTCGCCAACGTCAGCACCACCGGCGGCCAGCCGGTGACCGCCTGGCCGTACGCCACCCCCGGCGGCAAGCCGGCCGCGCTGACCTGGAACATCACCGACACGCTGGCCGAGAACGGCCCGGTCGACGTCCGCGCGGTCTTCACCGACGGCACCGCCACCGACGCCACCGAGCCGAACACCGTCACGGTGGACCGCAACGCGGGCACCGCCCCGCAGACCAAGGTCGGCCCGGGCGAGGTGAACACCCTCACCGGCGACCTCACCCTCTCCGCCACCGACGCCGAGGGCTTCGGCCTGCACGCCGAGCGCTCCTTCTCCTCCCGCCGGCCGGCCAACGGCTCGGCCCAGGAGGGCCAGGCCGCGATCTTCGGCCCGCAGTGGAGCTCCGGCACCACCGCCGAGATCACCGACACCGACTACTCCTACGTCCGGCAGACCTCGGCGACCTCGCTCTCGGTGGTCGCCGCGGACGGCTCCGAGACCGGCTTCACGGCCACCGCGGCCGGCGGCTGGAAGCCCGAGCCCGGCGCCGAGGACCTCACCCTGACCGGCGCGCTGACCGGCGCCTTCACCCTGAAGGACACCGCCGGCACCACGGTCACCTTCGCCAAGGTCGACCCGGCCGCCACCACCTGGCAGGCCTCCGGCTCCTCGCTGCCCAGCGACAACTCCACCACCTCGGTGGTCTCGGAGAAGGTCGTCGCCGGCGGCAAGACCCTGGCCCGCCCGAAGTACGTGGTCGCGCCCACCTCGGCCACCGCCTCCGCCAACTGCGCCGCCGTGCCGTCCACGGCCGGCTGCCGGGTGCTGGAGTACGTCTACGCCGACGCCACCACCGCCACCGCGTCCGCCCCGGGCGACGTCACCGGCCAGGTGAAGCAGATCCGCCTCTGGTCCACCGACCCGGGCGCCCCCGCCGCCACCCCCGTCGTCGTCTCCCAGTACGCCTACGACGACCAGGGCCGGCTGCGCGAGGTCTGGGACCCGCGGATCAGCCCGGCGCTGAAGACCGCGTACGGCTATGACGCGGTCGGCCGGGTGGCCACCGTCACCGAGCCCGGCGAGCTGCCGTGGACCCTGGAGTACGGCAAGGCCGGCAACGCCGCCACCGCCGGCGACGGCATGCTGCTCGCCGCCTCCCGGCCCACCCTCAAGCAGGGCAGCAAGGACGTCACCGACGGCACCGCGACCACCTCGGTGGTCTACGACGTCCCGCTGAGCGGCGCCAACGCGCCGTACCCGCTGGCGCCGTCCGACGTCGCGGCCTGGGGCCAGACCGACGCCCCGACCGACGCCACCGCCGTCCTGCCGCCCGACGCCGTCCCGGCGAGCCACGACGGCAAGGCGCTCGGCACCGCCGCGTACGCCCGCGCCTCGCTGACCTACACCAACGCCTCCGGGCGCGAGGTCAACACCGCCACCCCCGGCGGCGGCATCACCACCACCGAGTACAACGCCTTCGGCAGCCCGGTGCGGACCCTCTCCGCGGAGAACCGCATCCTCGCCCTGGCCACCACCGGTGAGGGCCTCGCCAAGCTCCAGGCGCTGGGCATCTCCGGCCGCTCCACCGCCGACCGCGCCCAGCTGCTCTCCGCCGCCTCGGTCTACTCGGCCGACGGCAAGCGCCTGGTCGAGCAGTACGACCCGCTGCAACTGGTCACCCTGGAGCACGACCTGGCCGCCTCCGGCTCCTCCCCGGCGCTCACCGCCGGCGCCGAGGCCCCGGCCCGCGCCCACACCGTGACCGGCTACGACCAGGGCCGCCCGGCCACCGCCGCGGTCAGCGACCGCGCCACCTCGGTCACCATCGGCGCCCGGATCGACGGCTACGCCGCCGACGCCGACGCCCGCACCACCTCGACCGGCTACGACTGGGCCCAGGGCCTGCCCACCCAGTCCGTCCAGGACCCGGCCGGCCTGAAGATCACCACCGCCACCGGCTACGACGCCGCCGGCCGGGTGACCGCGCAGAGCCGTCCGAACTCCACCGGCTCCGACGCGGCCACCACGGTCACCACGTACTACGGCCCGAACGGCACCGGCGCCTGCGCCGGCCACCCCGAGTGGGCCGACCTGGTCTGCACGATCGCCCCGGCCGCGCAGATCGCCGGCGGCGGCGCCAACCCGCTCCAGCTGCCGACCAAGACCTTCCAGTACGACCGCTGGGGCAACGTCTCCGTCCTCACCGAGACCGCCAACGGCGTCACCCGCACCACCACCCGCAGCTACGACGCCGCGGGCCGGCCGGTGAAGATCTCGGTCGGCGGCGGCACCGGCACCGCGGTCGCCGACACCGTGCTCGGCTACGACCCGGCCACCGGTGAACTGGCCACCGTCGGCAACGGCAAGGCCACCATCACCCAGGGCTACGACAAGCTCGGCCGCCAGGTCTCCTACGACGACGGCGCCGGCAACGTCACCACCACCGAGTACGACAAGCTGGACCGGGTGGTGAAGAAGTCGGACTCCGTGCCGTCCACCACCACCTACGGCTACGACACCGCCAAGGACCCGCGCGGCCTGCCCACCACGCTGACCGACTCGGTCGCGGGCACCTTCACCGCGTCCTACGACGTCGAGGGCCGGCTGGTCTCCCAGACCCTGCCGGGCGGCAACACCCTGGCCAACACCTACGACAGCCGGGGCATCCAGACCGGCAAGACCTACACCAACCAGTCGGGCACCGTCCTGCTCGCCGACACCGCGGACTACACCGTCCACGGCCAGCAGGCCGGCCGCACCCAGAGCGACGGCGTCAGCACCACCAGCGCCTACACCTACGACGCCACCGGCCGCCTCACCAAGGCCGCCGACAGCACCGGCCTGGCCTGCGCGACCCGCTCCTACGCGTTCGACAAGAGCAGCAACCGGACCAACCGCACCACCGTCACCGACGACTGCAACCCGGCCACCGCCGACGCCGTCACCAAGGCCGAGAACCACGGCTACGACACCGCCGACCGCCTCACCGACGCCGGCTACGTCTACGACGCCTACGGCCGCACCACCGCCCTGCCCAAGGGCAGCCAGCTGGGCTACTACGTCAACGACCTGGTGCGCAGCGAGACCCTCGGCGACACCCGCAAGACCTGGGACCTGGACGCCTCCGGCCGCCTCGCGGTGAACACCACCGAGACCAAGGGCGCCGACGGCACCTGGACCGTCACCGGCCAGGAGACCAAGCACTTCGACGCCGGCGTCGACAGCCCGGCCTGGACCAAGGACGCGGCCGGCAAGCTCACCCGCCACGTCCAGGACCTGACCGGCCAGCTCACGGCCGCCACCGGCACCGACGGCGGCGCGATCCTGCTGCTGACCAACCTGCACGGCGACGTCTCGGTCCAGATGTCCCCGGACGGCACCCAGGACCTCGCCGTCTACCACTACGACGAGTACGGCAACATCGTCGACGCCACCGGCTCGACCGAGTTCGGCTGGCTCGGCGGGGCGCAGCGCGAGGCCGACAGCCTCTCCGGCCTCCTCCTGATGGGCGTGCGCCTGTACGACCCGACCACCGGCCGGTTCCTGCAGACCGACCCGGTGCTGGAGGGCTCGTCGAACGCCTACGGCTACCCGGTCGACCCGATCACCATGGACGACCTGACCGGGATGTCCTGGCGGAAGAAGTGGGTCGCCTACTTCAGCCGGACCGAGGGCAACGTCATCGGCACCCTGCTCTACGTCTCCGGCAAGATCAGCCAGGGCATCTCCAAGATCCTGCGGAAGCTCCCGCACTGGGCCGCCCGGGCCGCCGGCTACGTCCTGTGGGCGCTGTCGTACCTGATGAAGCGGGTCGGCAAGCAGTTCCTCAAGGCCGCCAACAAGCGGGGCAGCCACGGGGTGCGGTTCACCTTCGGGATCTGGAAGTCCAGCCACTGGTGGGTGCCGGACCGCCCGATCTACCGGGTGGACCCGCGGTACTGAGCCGCTGATCGACCAAATGTCAGACAGGTGAGGCCGGGCCCCGGGGGAGCATCCCCCGGGGCCCGGCCCCTTCCGTGCCCGTCCCTACTCCTTGTCGGCCGCCGCCGCGGCCAGCCCGGCCGACCACTTCTCCTCGACGTTGCCGAACTTCCAGTACGCGATCGCCGCCGCCCAGGTGAGCACGAAGAGGCCGACGATGGCGTAGCCGACGAAGTTGAGGTCCAGCCCGCCGATCCAGGCGACCGGCCCGCTGGTGATGTCCAGCTTCTCGCCGAGCAGCCCGATCAGCTCGATCGAGCCGATGACCAGGGCGACCAGCACCGACAGCCCGGTGACGGTCAGGTTGTAGTAGATCTTCCGGACCGGCTTGGAGAACGCCCACTCGTAGGCGAAGTTCATGAACGAGCCGTCGATGGTGTCCAGCAGGCTCATGCCCGCCGCGAACAGCACCGGCAGCACCAGCAGCGCGTACCAGGGCAGCTGGAACGCCGCCGCGCCGCCGGCCAGCACCAGCAGCGACACCTCGGTCGCGGTGTCGAAGCCCAGGCCGAACAGCAGGCCCACCGGGTACATGTGCCAGGGCTTGGTGACGGCCCTGGTCACCCGGCCGAGGATGCGGTTCATCAGCCCGCGCTTCTCCAGCTGCTCCTCCAGCTCGGCCTCGTCGAACTCGCCCTCGCGCATCTTGCGGAACACCTTGAGGATGCCGTTGAACGCGCCCAGGTTGATCAGGCCGAGCAGGAGCAGAAACGTCCCGGAGACGGTGACCCCGATCAGGCCGGTCGTCTCGTGCAGAGTCGAGTCGTCCGACTCGACCTGGCCGGCCAGCGACTTGATGCCGAAGGCGAGCAGCGCGCAGAGGCCGAAGACGATCGAGGAGTGGCCCAGCGAGAACCAGAAGCCGACCGAGAGCGGCCGCTTGCCCTGGCCCATCAGCTTGCGGGTGGTGTTGTCGATGGCCGCGATGTGGTCGGCGTCGAAGGCGTGCCGCATGCCGAGGGTGTACGCGGTGAGACCCATGCCGGCGCCGAACACCTGGCCGCCGACGTCGTAGTGCTCGGGCGCGATGATGGCGAGCAGGGTGAACCAGCCGATCACGTGCAGCCCGAGGATGAAGCCGCCCATGCCTGCGAGGCGGATCCACTCCTCACGGGTCAGCCGGTCGCGCCAGCGGGGGCCGGTCATCGGGTCGTCCTTTCGTGGGGGTGTGCGGAGCTCATGGCGGTGTGCGGAGCTCGTGGGGGTGTGCAGAGCTCGTGGGGGTGTGCAGAGCTCGTGGGGGTATGCGGAGCCGGGCCATCTTTCCCCCTGCCCGTTCTCAGTTGCAAGTCATGCGCAATTACGAACCGGTCACCAAGTGGCAGTCGAACGGAGGGGCCGACGGAGGGATGATGGGAGAAACGGCCTCACCTCCCCCACCTGCACCGTCCGAGGGAGGAACCGCTCATGTCCCGCCTGCGCACCGCCGCCGCGCTGGCCGCGGCCGCCTTGATCACCGCCACCGCCGGCCTCACCACCGCTGCCCCCGCCGGCAGCGCCGTCCCGCACCGGGTGCTGTTCGACAACACCAAGGCCGAGACCGCCGGCAAGGCCGACTGGGTCATCTCCTCGTCCCAGCCCGACCCGCTCGCCCAGAACGCCCACCCGACCAAGGAGGGGGACTGGACCGGCTCCTTCTCCTCCTGGGGCGTCGCCCTGCAGAAGACCGGCCAGTACAGCCTGAAGACCCTGCCGCCCGGCTCCACCATCACCTTCGGCACCGGCGCGCCGCTCGACCTCGCCAACTTCGACACCTTCGTGATCCCCGAGCCCAACGTCCGGTTCAGCCCCGACGAGAAGGCCGCGATCATGCACTTCGTGCAGAACGGCGGCGGGCTCTTCCTGATCGCCGACCACAAGGGCAGCGACCGCGACCACAACGGCATCGACTCCACCGGGGTGCTCAACGACCTGCTGAGCAACAACGGCGTCGACGACGACGACCCGTTCGGCTTCAGCGTCGACCTCCAGAACATCGTCAAGGAGGACCCGCGCGCCGTGAACGACCCGACCGACCCCGTGCTGCACGGCCCGTTCGGCACCGTCACCAAGTCGATCATCCGCAACGGCACCACCATGACGATCAAGCCCGCCCACAACCCGACCGTGAAGGGCCTGCTCTACCGGGTCGGCTTCGGCGGCAGCACCGGCGCCTTCTTCGTCACCAGCACCTTCGGCCAGGGCCGGGTCGCCATCTGGGGCGACACCTCCCCCGCCGAGGACATCACCGGACAGAACAGCGGCCTGCACGACGGCTGGAACGACCCGGCCGGCACCGACGCCGCCCTCGCCCTCAACGCCACCGCCTGGCTGAGCAAGGCCTGAACCGCGCGCCTTCCGTCATCGCCCGGCCGCCGACGGAGATCGTCATGAGCCGTACAAGCGGCCGTAACCCGCTGTGCCCGGAAGACGCCGTTCTACGCGCGGATACTCATCTGCCGCAACCCCCAACCCCAGCTGGAGGTACGGCACATGAAGCACGTGACGCACACCCGGACGGCCGCCGCGCTCGCCGCGGCCGCCCTGCTCGCCACCGGTCTGACCGCCTTCACCGCCCCGGCCCCGGCCGCCGCCGCGACCACCGCGCTCCCGCACCGCGTCCTGTTCGACAACAGCAAGGGCGAGACCGCCGGCAACGCCGACTGGATCATCTCCACCGCCCAGCCCGATCCGCTGGTCCAGAACGCCAACCCCAGCACCGAGAAGAGCTGGACGGGCGCTCTCTCCGCCTGGGGCGTCGCCCTCCAGAAGACCGGCCAGTACAGCCTCAAGACCCTCCCGGCCGGCTCCACCATCAGCTACGGCACCGGCGCCGCGCTCGACCTGTCCAAGTTCGACACCTTCGTGATCCCCGAGCCGAACATCCGGTTCAGCGCCGCCGAGAAGGCCGCGATCATCCGCTTCGTGCAGAACGGCGGCGGACTCTTCCTGATCTCCGACCACGACCGGAGCGACCGCAACAACGACGGCTGGGACTCCCCGGCGATCATCAACGACCTGTTCACCAACAACGGCGTCAACAACAACGACCCGTTCGGGTTCAGCGTCGACATCAAGAACATCTCCACCGACAACCCGCGCGCCGTCAACGACGCGGCCGACCCGGTGCTGCACGGCCCGTTCGGCACCGTCACCGGCTCCATCCTGCGCTCCGGCACCACCTTCACCCTCAAGCCGGCCGACAACCCGGCGGTCAAGGGCATCGTCTACCGCACCGGCTCCGCCGGGAACACCGGCGCCTTCTTCGTCACCAGCACCTTCGGTGCCGGCCGGGTCGCCGCCTGGGGCGACAGCTCCCCCGCCGACGACGGCACCGGGCAGTCGGGCAACAACCTGTTCGACGGCTGGAACGACCCGGCGGGCACCAACGCCGCGCTCGCCCTCAACGCCACCGCCTGGCTCAGCAAGGCCTGACGCTCGCTGCTCCCCGCTGCCTGCTCCTCGCTCCGCTTTCGCGCGCCCGGCGAGTGGGACCGCCGG
>NZ_JBFBDO010000058.1:0-53788 GCF_040683335.1 Kitasatospora sp. NPDC093806 | reverse complement strand
CGCAGCGGGTGGACGGGGATCTGACGTTCTTCGGTGCGGCGGCGAAGTGTTTCGCGTCGGACGCGGCGATGGAGATCACCACGGACGCGGTGCAGTTGCTGGGCGGGTACGGGTACACCCGGGACTACCCGTTGGAGCGGATGATGCGGGACGCGAAGATCACCCAGATCTACGAGGGCACCAACCAGATCCAGCGCATCGTCATGGCCCGCAACCTGCCGTAACCCGTTGGCCCGTTGACGCGGTACGCACCGGAGCCCCCGGCCGAACAACTCGGCCGGGGGCTCCGGGCGTTCCGCCTGAGAAGCGGGGAGTGACGATTGCCCGTCCGGCGGCTGATCGTTCGGCTTCGCTTTGGGGTGAGAAGTGGACGCACGGGCGCCTTCGATGACATAAAAGTGATCGTCAACTTCTTTGCCGCGAAAGACGATTGAGGGGGAAATCCACCGATGAGCGACAAGTCGACCGAGCGGTCCGGCGGCGCGTCCGGCGGGCGGGTCTGGCTGATCACCGGCGCGAACTCCGGCTTCGGCCAGGCCCTCGCCGAGGCGGCGCTGGCCGTCGGTGACACCGTGGTGGCGGCCGCCCGTCGGCCCGAGACGCTGGAGGCGCTGGCCGGGGCCCACCCGGGCCGGGTGGTGCCCGTCCGGCTGGACGTCACCGACCGGGAGCGGATCGCCGCCGTGGTGGCCGAGACGGTGGAGCGGCACGGGCGGATCGACGTCCTCGTCAACAACGCGGGCCGCGGTCTGATCGGCGCCGTCGAGGAGTCCACCGACCGCGAGCTGCGCGACCTCATGGAGCTGCACTTCTTCGGCCCGGCCGCGCTCACCCGGGCCGTCCTGCCGCACATGCGGGCCCAGGGCTCGGGTGCCGTGGTCCAGATGAGCAGCATGGGCGGCCGCTTCACGTTCCCCGGGGTGGGGGCCTACTCGGCCACCAAGTTCGCGTTGGAGGGCCTGTCCGAGGCGCTGGCCAAGGAGGTGGCGGGGTTCGGCGTGAAGGTGCTGATCGTCGAGCCGGGGGCGTTCCGCACCTCCTTCGCCGGTCCGGGCGCGCTCGCCTACTCGACCGCGATCCCGGCGTACGACGAACTGGTCGGGCCGGTCCGCGACCTCCTGCCGGCGAGCGACGGCAAGCAGCCCGGCGACCCGGTCAAGGCCGCCGCCGCGATCCTGACCGCGCTGGACGCGGAGCGCACCCCGCTGCGGCTGCTGCTCGGCGCCGACGCCACCGACGCCGTGCTCGGCAGCCTCGACGCGGCGGTCGAGGAGATCCGGGCGTGGGAGCCGGTCAGCCGCTCGACCGATTTCGACGAGTAGGCGGGACTGGAGGTTCTCCATAAAAGCCGGGCACCCGAATCGGTTGGCTTGCACACCTGATTGAACGTCACTGCCATGGCAGTGTGGCTGTCGAGGCGAGAACTCGCCGCACCAACTGCTGGGGCGAGTTGTATCCACCTCACAATTTCCACGAGAGCCAGGGAGCTGATTTTCGATGGGTACTGCCAACCACCGGACCCTCGTCGCCGAGCCGGTCCTGGTCACCGGCCTCGGCGCGACCACGCCGCTCGGCGGCGACGTCGCCTCGACCTGGGCCGCGATGCTGGCGGGCGGCTCCGGCATCCGGCCGATCGAGGCCGACTGGGCCGCCGGGATGCCGGTCCGGATCGCCGGGCAGCTCGCCGTCGAACCGTCCGAGGTGCTCGACCGGGTGCAGGCCCGGCGGCTGGACCGCTGCGAGCAGGTCGCGCTGATCGCCGCCCGCGAGGCCTGGGCCGACGCCGGGGCCCCCGAGGTGGACGGCGAGCGGCTGGCCGTGGTGATCGGCACCGGCACCGGCGGGGCGCTCACCATGCTCGGCCAGGACGACGTGCTGGAGACCTCCGGCGTCCGCAAGGTCTCCCCGCACACCGTGCCGATGCTGATGGCCAACGGCCCGGCCGCCTGGGTCTCGATCGAGCTGGGCGCGCGGGCCGGCGCGCACACCCCGGTGAGCGCCTGCGCGTCCGGCGCCGAGGCGATCGCCCTCGGCCTGGACCTGATCCGGCTCGGCCGGGCCGACGTGGTGGTGGCGGGCGGCGCCGAGGCGTGCATCTGCCCGCTGCCGATGGCCGGCTTCTCCCAGGCCCGCGCGCACTCGCTGCGCAACGACGAACCCGGCCGCGCCTCCCGCCCGTTCGACGTCGACCGGGACGGCTTCGTGATCGGCGAGGGCGCGGCCGTCGTGGTCCTGGAACGGGCCGGCTTCGCCGCCGCCCGCCGGGCCCGCGCCCACGCCACGCTGGTCGGCGCGGCGGTCACCTCGGACGCCCACCACATCACCGCGGCCGCCGCCGAAGGCCAGGTCCGGGCGATGCGCCGGGCGGTGGCCGAGGCCGGACTCGCGCCCCGGGACATCGAGCTCGTCCACGCCCACGCCACCTCCACCCAGCTCGGCGACCTGGTCGAGGCCGAGTCGGTGACGGAGGCGATCGGCGAGCACCCGGCGGTGACCGCCACCAAGTCGATGACCGGCCACCTCTTCGGCGCGGCGGGCGCGATCGGCGCGCTCGCGACCGTCCTCGCGCTGCGCGACGGCGCCGTCCCGCCGACCCGCAACCTGGAGACGCAGGACCCGGCGGTCAAGCTGGACGTGGTCGCCGGCGGTGCGCGCCGGGGTCCGCTGGGGGCCGCGCTCACCAACGCCTTCGGCTTCGGCGGGCACAACGCCTCGCTGGTGTTCACCCCGGCGCCGTGAAAACCGCAGGACGATCCGGCCGCCGGGAACTACGGTGACCCGCATGTCCGTGCCTGCCGCCGCCCCCGCCGACCTGCGCCTCGAACCGGTCACCCCGGAGAACATCGACGCCGCCCTGGCCCTCAGGGTCCACCCCGCCCAGGAGCGCTTCGTCTCCCCGGTGGTCAAGTCGCTGGCCGAGGCGTACGCGTACGGCGAGACGGCCTGGCCGCGGCTGGTCTACGACGGGGACCGGCCGGTCGGCTTCGTGATGGCCTTCTTCGACGTCACCTTCTACCCGGACAAGCCGGGCGACCTGCCCCGCTCCGGCCTCTGGCGGCTCAACATCGCCGCCGACGCCCAGGGCAGGGGCTGCGGACGGTTCGCGGTCGAGCAGGTCGTCGCCGAGATCCGCCGGCGCGGCGGCGACCGGGTCACCGTCACCTACGAGCCGGACGGCGAGGGCGGCCCGGCGGAGTTCTACGCGCGCCTCGGTTTCCGGCCGACGGGGGAGTTCAGCGGGCGCCAGGTCGTGGCGGAGCTGGAGCTGAGCTGACCGGGGCCGTTCCGATCTGACCCGCCCCGACCCACCTTGATCCACCTTGACCCGCTTCGACCCGCTTCGACCCGCTCCGACGTGAAGGGCGGGCCACCCGGCCGCCGCCGGGTGGCCCGCCCGTTCCCGTTGCCCCGGCTCAGCGGGTCAGCGGGCCAGCAGGAACTTGGTGGTCGGCACGCCCCGGATGCTGGCGCAGTCCAGGTTCGACGTGGTGGCGCTGTAGGTGAAGCCGCTCGGGACGCTGCACGCCCACAGGCCGCTGTACGGCGTGCGGAGGTGGAAGGTGGTCGACGGGACGCCCTGCGTCAGGCTGCACGCGGTGGACGAGCCGACGGAGTCGTAGGTGAAGCCCGGGGCGCTCGAACAGGCGGTGAGGCCGTCGACGGGCGTGCGCAGGTAGTACTGCGGCGAGTTCCAGCTGCCGCCGCCGCTGCACGTCCGGCTGAACAGGACGCCGTCGTAGACGTAGCCGGACGGGACGGAGCAGGCGTAGGTGCCGTCCAGCCCCGTGGTGGTGGCGGAGGCAGGCGCCGCGAGGGCCGCGCCGGAGAGCAGCAGGGTGAGCGCGGCGAAGGCGGCGAACAGCGCGGTGCGCGCGGTTCGTATCGCGCGTGCGATGCGTGCGATGCGTGCGACGGACATGTTTCTCCTTCGGTGGAGGAGTGGCCGGAAGATGCACGGTGCAGGGACGGCGGTGATCGCGGGTGAGCGTTCACAACCGTCGACGGTTCTAGCACGGACGACAGGCGGTCACCCCGGTGCCAGGCCCGGGGTGGTCGCACCGCCGCCCGCCGTCCATGCGCCCGCCCGCCGATCCACCGGTCCGGCTCAGCCGATCAGCCCCCTGGCCTCCTCGCGCGCCTGGCGTAGCCACTCCGCGCGCTCGGCGTCAGAGGAGTCCGTCACCGTGCGGAACACCCGCCGGCGGACGTCCGTCACACCCACGTACGGCAGCACGCAGGCCGCCCAGATCCGCTCCAGCGGGTCCCCGAACTCCTCGCGCTCGCGTGCCTCGGGGGTGTCCGAGGTGTTCAGCACCAGCGCCCGCCCGGCCCGCAGCAGGCCCACCGGCTCGCCGTCCGCCGTGCCCAGCTTGTACGCGACCCCGGGCACCAGCACCCGCTGCACCCAGCCGGCCAGGACGGCCGGCGGCATGCCCCACCAGTTCGGGTGGACCAGGACGAGCGCGTCCAGCGTCGCCACCTCGGCGCGGTGCAGCGCCAGCTGCCGGTCACCCGGCTCCAGCGCCGCCACCGTCTCCGTCTCCGCGGCGGTGAGCAGCGGGGCGAACCCCTCCGCGTACAGGTCGTGCGCGACGACCTCGCAGCCGCCGGCCCGCAGCTCGTCGACGACCGCCTCGAACAGCGCGTGGTTGAAGCTCCCGGTGCTCGGGTGCGCCAGGTAGACCCCGATGCGCGTCATGCGTCGTTCCCCCTTGATCGATTCCCCTCGGCGGCGATGTCAGGGCATCCCGCCGACCCCGACAGCCTCCCCGACCCCGACCGTTCCGTCGACCTCCGATCGGCGGAGCGTGACCGCGATCCCGGGGGGTGCCGCGCGCCGGGGCGCCCGGCATGCCATGATCCCTGCATGGGTTCCAACGTTTTCTTCGACATCACCATCAACGACGAGCCGGCCGGCCGCATCACCTTCAAGCTCTTCGACGACGTCGTCCCGGACACCGCCAAGAACTTCCGTGAGCTCGCCACCGGCCAGCACGGCTTCGGCTACGAGGGTTCGTCCTTCCACCGCGTCATCCCGTCGTTCATGCTGCAGGGCGGTGACTTCACCCGCGGTGACGGCACCGGCGGCAAGAGCATCTACGGCGAGAAGTTCAAGGACGAGAACTTCACGCTCAAGCACACCAAGCCGGGCCAGCTGTCCATGGCCAACGCGGGCCCGAACACCAACGGCTCGCAGTTCTTCATCACCACCATCGTGACCGACTGGCTGGACGGCAAGCACGTCGTCTTCGGCGAGGTCGTCGACGGCATGGACCTGGTGAAGAAGATCGAGGGCCTGGGCTCGCAGAGCGGCAGGACCAAGGCCAAGATCACCATCGCCAAGTCCGGCATCGTGGAGTAAGGGTTCGCCCCTCCAGCACTCCGCATTCGGACGCGGCCCGCAGCACCATGCGGGCCGCGTCCGCGCGTTTCCACCGGGTCCGACTTCCCGCTGCGCTCAGACCGCCGCGGCGACCGCTGCCGCGACGAACAGCACCTGCAGCGCGGTGCGCGCTGGGAGCGGGGTGACCGGCTTCCCGGCGAGGGTGCGGCCGGTGCGGGCGGCGTACACGTTGGCGGGGAACATCGCGAGCATCAGCAGGGCGAGCCCGGCCGCCGCGTAGGGCGCGAGCGGGGGGACGAGGAGCCCGGCGGCGCCGGCGAGTTCCAGGACGCCGGTGAGCGTGACCAGCAGGTCGGGGCGGGGGAGCGCGGGCGGGACCATCGCGGCGAAGTCGCGCCGCCAGGACGGGATGAAGTGCGGGATCCCGGTGGTGACGAACATCAGCGCGAGGGCGCCGCGGACGGCGGGCTGCCAGGCGTCGAGCGAGTCGACGGCGAGGAGCCCGAGCAGGCGCAGGACGGCGAAGCCGCCGATGAGGGCGATGAGCGGGGCCATGGGGACGCTCCAACCTTGCGGGACCGGCACGGAATCTTGTCACTGGAAAGATTCGCGCGGCTGTCCAATCTTGTCAATGTCTAGATAGACTGGGCGGGCACTGACGACAGGGAGGCGGGCATGGGGAAGGCCGAGGGCTACCACCACGGGAACCTGCGGAGGGCGGTGCTGGACGCCGCGCTGTCCGCGATCGAGGAGTCCGGCCCGTCCGGCTGGAGCCTGCGGGAGCTGGCGCGGCGGGCGGGGGTGTCGCACGCGGCGCCCGCGCACCACTTCGGCGACAAGACGGGCGTGCTGACGGCGGTCGCCGCGGAGGGGTTCGAGCTGTTCGCGGACTGCCTGGAGCGGTCGGCGGGGGATCCGTACGGCTCGGGCGTGGCGTACGTGCGGTTCGCGGTGGACCACCGGCCGTACTTCGAGGTGATGTTCCGGCCGGAGCTCTACCGGGCGGACGACCCGGAGATGGCGGCGGCCCGGGAGCGCGCGGGCGCGGTCCTGGCGACGAGCGCGCGCAAGCTGTCCCCGGGCGAGGGCTCGGACCGCGCGACGACGCTCGCGGCGTGGTCGCTGGCGCACGGGTTCGCCAGCCTGTGGCTCAACGGGGCCCTGCCTGAGAGCCGCGAGGGGGGAGACGTCGAGGAGCTCGCCCGCGAGGTGCTCCGGCTGGTCTTCGCGCGTCCGGATCAGCCCTCGGAGTAGCCCCCGGAGTGTCCGGAGTATCCGGAGTGTCCGGAGTGGGAAGTCGGCGGGTCCGACTTCCCACTCCGCGGGTGCCGTCTAGCGGCGCTCGATGACCACGGACTCGATCACCACGGGCTCGACCGGCCGGTCGCCGGGGCCGGTGGAGGTGGCGGCGATGGCGTCGACGGTCCGCTGGCTCGCGGGGTCGGTGACCTCGCCGAAGATCGTGTGCTTGCGGTTGAGGTGCGGGGTGGCGCGGACGGTGATGAAGAACTGCGAACCGTTGGAGTTCGGCCCCGAGTTGGCCATGGCCAGCAGGTAGGGCTTGGTGAAGAACAGCTCGGGGTGGAACTCGTCGGGGAACTTGTAGCCGGGGCCGCCGGTGCCGTTCCCGAGCGGATCCCCGCCCTGGATCATGAAGTTGGGGATGACGCGGTGGAAGGTCGTCCCGTCGTACAGCGGGGCGGTCGTGGCGGCCCCGGTCTCCGGGTCCGTCCACTCGCGGCTGCCCTCGGCCAGTTCGACGAAGTTGCGGACGGTCTTCGGGGTGTGGAACTGGAAGAGCTTGACGGTGATGTCACCGTGGTTGGTCTTGAGGACGGCGTAGAGCTGCTCGGCGGCCATGGGGTCACCCTCCGGTCGGTGGGACGGACCGGCCGATCCTGCCATGCGGAGCCCGGCGCCCGCCCGGGGGCCGCGCACCGCACCGCCGGTCCTCGCCGCGGTCCCGCCGGAGGCACCCGGACGGGTGGGCGTCACCCCGCCCCCGGCGCGCCCGCCCGGCACGCCCGACCTCCGCGCGGTACCCCTTCTCTGCACGCGCGCCACCACCCCCACCACCCCACCGAAACGGGTACCCCATGACCCTCCGCCGCCTGGCGCAGGCCGCCCTGGTCCTCGCCCTCGCCTGCCCGGCCGTTCCCACCACCGCCTGGGCGGCGGCCCCCGCCCCCGCCGTCCGCGAGATCCTCCAGCCGCCGCTCCCGGTCGAGGCCCTCCCGCCGCAGGTCGAACAGGCCTGCCGGATCTGGCGGGACCTCGACTGGCCCACCAACTCCCACCCGGTCGACTTCCCGCTCCCCGACAAGGAGTTCATCCGCGGCAGCAACCCGTACCGCAACCGCAGCGGCGACCTCCCGTCCGGCGGTGCGTATCACGAGTACGACGTCAACCCCCGCCCCACGCCCGCCACCCATCGCGACGCCGAGCGCCTGGTCCGCGACCAGGCCACCACGCAGGTCTGGTACACCGCCGACCACTACGCCAACTTCCGCGAGATCTCCGGCGGTTGCTGACGTGGCGGACGACGCGCCGCTCGGCCCGGCCCGGTGGGACCTCCTGCCGGGCCGGGCCTGGGCCGGCTTCGCCACCGCCACCCACCGGCTCCGCCTCGTCCGCGGCGACCACTGCCGCACCAAGCCGGCGCTCTTCGCCGAGTGGGCCCGGGCCCTCTCCTTCCCCGGCTACTTCGGCCACAACTGGGACGCCTTCGAGGAGTGTCTCACCGACACCCTCCACCCACCCGGCGCCACCGCCCCCACCCGCCTGCTCGTCCTCGTCACCGCCACCGAGGCCCTCCTCGCCGACGAGCCCCCCGCCCAACTCGCCCTGCTCCTCGCCATCCTGGACACCGCCGCTACCCCCGCCCCCGACCCCCCGCTCCGCATCCTCTTCACCACCACTCCGCCTCAAGCCACCCCCACCCAGCACCGCCTCCGCACCGCCACCCACCCCCGCTGAGCGGGCATGGGTGTGGCCGGCGCCCCCAGTGCGCCGGCCGGGTGTCTCCCCAGGTCCCTCCGGTGTCAGTCGTCCTGGTCGCCTCCCAGGGGGGTCTGCTGGCGGAGGGAGACGCGGTTGCCGTCCGGGTCGACGGCCTCGATGCGGATGCCGAAGGGGTAGGCCTCGGGCTCGGGGCGGTCGAAGACCACGCCGCGGGACCGGAACACCTCGAAGTCCTTCTTCAGGTCGTCGGATTCCAGGATGATCGGGCCGGGGGTGCCCGCCACCTCGCCGGGCCGGCCGGCGGACGCGGCGTGCGGCCAGAGGATGATCTCGAACGGGTGGCCGTGGGCGCCCACGGTGAGGAAGCGCCCGTCCGGGCCCGGGTAGTCGATCCGCTTCTCCAGGCCCAGCTGTTCCGTGTAGAACCGCAGCGCGCGGTCCTGGTCCGTGACGTACACGGTGACGTACATGACCTTCGTGAGCACGGTGGTGCCCCTTCCGTCGGGTGGTCCGTGGTGTGCCTCGCTGCCTCCCTGACGGATCGCGGCCGATGGATGTGACAACCGCGCGCACAGGAAGTCGGACCGGCCGACTTCCCACTCCGCGCCCGCCCGCCGCCGCGCGAGTTCTGTCGCCGTGCGTCATCGCGCCGCTACGTTGGGTCGCACCGGCGGGGCCGTGACGGAGCCGCCCCGCCCTCCGGAAGGGGTAGACGCATGATGCGACGCACCGCAGCGGTCCTCGGGACCTGGCTGACGGCAACCGCCCTCGCCTTCGCCGTCGCGAACAGCGCGTACGCGGCCCACGGCGCCCTGATCATCGACGGGGGCGCCCACCCGAACCCCAGCGGCTGCTTCATGCTGGGCGACTTCGTCCAGCCGACGGTGACCAACCTGACGGACTCGGTCGTCGAGGTCTGGAACGGCGTGGACTGCACGGGCCGGCTCACGCACTTCATCGCCCCCGGCGACACCTACCGGCCGATCGCCGGCCGGAGCGTCTTCGTCCCCTAGCGCGACACCGCGACACCGCGACGCCCGGCCCGCGGGCCTCAGAGCGGCTGGAGCCGGGTGCGCAGGAGGCAGAATTCGTTGCCCTCGGGGTCCGCCAGTACGTGCCAGGACTCGGCGCCGGTCTGGCCGATGTCGGCGGGCCGGGCGCCGAGGGCGAGCAGCCGCTCCAACTCGGCGTCCTGGTCGCGGTCGGTGGCGTTGAGGTCGAAGTGCAGCCGGAGCTTGCCGGTGCGCGGGTCGTCGCTGGGGACGAGGAGGAGGGTGGGCTGCGGGCCGCCGAAGCCGCCGTCGGGCGATCCGATCTGGATGGACCCGTCGTCCTCCCGGCCGAGTTCGACGTAGCCGAGCGCCTCGCACCAGAAGGCGGCGAGCAGTTCGGGGTCGGCGCAGTCGAGCAGCAACTCACTGATGCGGCATGCCATGCCGGTCAGTCTAGGCGGGCGGGCGACGCCCACATTCGTAAACTTTGGTTTCCAAAAGCCCATCTCGACAACTATAGTTGTCGCATGATGGAGCCTCAGATCACCACCGAAGAGCAGGCCGAACTCGCCAAGTCCCTCCTCGACGCCCTCGATCCGCTCGCCATCGCCGTCCGCTCCCGGGCGACCGGCCTCCCCGAGAGCCGCCTGTGGGACGCCGATCCGGCCGACGTCGCCCTGACCGTGCTCGCCACCTGGAAGATCGTGGACGCCGAGGTCAAGCGCCTGACGGCGATCGCGGCCGGCACCGCCGGGGCCTACGGCGCGAGCTACGAACAGCTGGGCGCGGCCTGGGGCATCACCCGGCAGGGCGCCCGCAAGAAGTGGCCGGACGCGGTCGGCCGTCCGGCGGCCCCGGCGCCCGTCGTCCTCGAACTCTTCGGCGGAACGGCCGTGCTGACGCAGGATCCGGCCACCGAGGGCTGGACCTGGACGGCCACCGGCGCCGACGGCTCGCCCGGCTCGGCCGACGGCGACCCCGCCCGCACGACCAGGGAGGAGGCGGCCGCCTACGCCGGCGCCTTCCTCCGGGAGCACGCCCGGCCGTAGCCCGCGCCAGGGCGTAGGTCCCGGGACCGATGACCGGAGGGCGCAGGTCCGCTTGGATGGCGGGCGTGGACAACGCGAACCCGTCGAAGCAGCCCGAAGGCCCCCTCACCGACGAGCAGGTGGCCGCCTACCTCGCCCGGATCGGCGCCGACCGTCCCGCCCGGCCCGGCGCCGCCGAACTGGCCCGGCTGCAGGAGGCACACCTGGACGCCGTGCCGTTCGAGAACCTGAGCATCCACCTCGACGAACCCGTCGTCCTGGAACCCGCCGCGCTGCTGGAGAAGATCGTCTCCCGGCGGCGCGGCGGCTTCTGCTACGAACTCAACGGCGCCTTCGCCGAACTCCTCCGCGCCCTCGGCTACCAGGTCGAACTGCTCGCCGCCCGCGTCTTCAACGGCCCGCAGCCCGGCCCGCCGTTCGACCACCTGGCCCTGCGCGTCCTGGCGGACGACACCGCCTGGCTGGTCGACGTCGGCTTCGGCCGGTTCACCCGGCGGCCGCTGCGCCTCGACGAGCGCGGCCCGCAGGCCGACCCCGCGGGCGAGTTCACCCTCGCCCCGCACGGCGACGAGGGCGACCTCGACGTCCTGCTGGCCGGCGAGCCGCAGTACCGGCTCGACCCGCGCATCTGGCAGCTGGCCGACTTCCGGCCGACCTGCTGGTGGCAGACCACGTCCCCCGCCTCGGTCTTCACCCACGGGACCACCTGCTCCCTCCCCACCCCGGACGGCGGCCGGATCACCCTCAGCAGCACCCGCGCGACCGGCGGCACCCGCCTCACCGTCACCGCCCCCGACGGCACCCGCACCGAGGAGGTCCTCGACGAGGAGGCCGCCCTGGCCGCCTATCGCACCCGGTTCGGCCTCACCCTGCCCCGCCTTCCCATCGCCCCCTGACCTGGCGGGGCGCTACGGCAGGCCGAGCATGCGGACGGCGGCATGCGGAGTACGGTGCGCGGCGGGCGTGGGTCCGCGCCGGGTGGCGCGTGCGGGGCCGCGTGCACGCGCAGGATAGTCGCGCGCCGCCCGGTCCGAGTGGATTCGCCGGAATCACACGCCGCGACCGACCGTTCACCGTATGCTGCGCAGGCGCTCGGTCCGGTCGCCCGGACCGTCGCGGACCGGCCAACTCCGCTTCCCGGCAAGGTGGTTCACGCATGAGTCAGACGAGCCCGCGCAAGGACGACGCCGAGGTGACGTTCGAGCAGGTGACCGTCCTGTCCTTCGACGGCCACGGCGGCCGGGTCGATGAACAGGGGCGCGTCCTGCTGATCGACGAGCCGGCCGACGTGACCCGCATCCCGGTGCGGATCGTCCGCGAGGGCATGACGATCAAACGGGTGGCCGGGTACTGGATCAGCTGGTCGGAGTGGTTCGGCCCGGACGACATCCGCAACCACGGGCGCTGGGTCCCCGAGGAGGAGTACGTCCGGCCGTACGAGGGCGGCGTCGACGGGCGGTTGGACGTCAAGGTCTCCGCCTACTGGGCGGTGGAGCGGGAGCCGCAGCGGGCGCGGATCCGGACCAGCGACGCCGTGGTCACCTTCCGCCCGGGGGAGACGCTGCGTGAACTCGTCCTGGAACGCCCGGAGCCGCACCACCCGGCCACCCTGGTCGTCCACCTCACGGACGCCTGGTGGGCCGGCGGCCCGGGCGGCGGCCAGGTGATCCACTACGGCTTCGCGGGCGCCCTGGAGGAGGACGGCGCCGCGTCCGGCGGCGAGGCCGACGGCGAGCCCGTCCACCGCTTCGCCGAGTGCGCCACCGGCCACCTCCGGGCGGTCGCCGTCCGCTGACCCGGGCCCCGGCGAACGGGGCGGGCAGCGCTCACCTGGGCGGCGCAGTTCCGGTTGAGGGGGCCGGCGGGGCGGTGGACGGTGGGAGCGTCCCGTACCGTCCTGCCGCGCGGAGCCGCGCGCCGGTGAGCCCCGAGGGGAACGATGGCGTTCCGCAGAAGCAGCCGTAGGCGGGTCCGCGCCGCCCTGGCGCTCACCGCGGCGGCGGTCCTGCTGGCGGGCTGCTCCTCGCCGTCCGGTGGCGGCACCTCGTCCAGCCCCGCCGTCGGCGACGGTGGCGGTTCGCCCTCCGGTGCCGCCGCGGGGGCGGCGCTGCGGCCGAGCCTGGCCGCGCTGGAGCAGCCACTGACCGGCGACCAGGCCCAGAGCGCACTCGAAGCCTTCTCGACGGCCCTGTACGACGCTGTCGCCCGAGGCGTCAGCCAGGACGACATCTCCGTCGAGCTGCTGAACTGGCGGCTGCGCCAGCTGAGCACCCCGGAGAAGCAGCAGACCTACCTGGCCAACATGACGGCCCTGAACGGCCACATCCTGCCCGTCGGCGGTCCCACCGTCGTCGCCGGAGCCACCACCCCCGCCACCGTCCCCGCCGCCCCGACCCTGGGGGTCGGGGCGGCGGTGGACCAGGACGCCGCCGACCCCGGCGCCAACCTGTCCTTCTACTACGTCAACGGGGTCCTCAACGACGCCGTCACGGCGGAGCAGGGAAAGCAGCTCCTGGAGAAGACCCTGGAGGCGAGGCTGGGGTTCCCCGTCCACATCCGCCTCGCCTACAACAGCTCCACCATCCGCATCGCCATCTCCACCGCCGGTGCCTGCGTCGAATCGCTGCGCGTCACCGAGCACCACACCGTCCCCGAGACGAAGGAACTGGTCAAGGGCGTCTGCCAGCTCAGCGCCTTCGGTGCGGTGGTCATCCCGGCTGCGGTCAAGGAGGACATCAAGCAGACGGTCCTGCAGAAGGTGGCCGACCCGGACTTCGCCTCGGACCCGGTCAACGTCGGCCTGGTGGCGAGCGTGCAGCGCGATCTCAAGGACGGCAAGCGCGTCGTGCTGCTCTCCCACAGCCAGGGCGGCCTGTTCCTGCGCAACGCGCTGCCCAGGATCGGGGCGGGGCAGCCGGTCGGGGCGGTGCTGATCGCGCCGCCGTACGGCAGCGGCCAGGAGCTGAGCGCGGACCCGACCCGTTACGTCATGTTCGAGCACGACTGGCTGATCGACGAAGGGGTGTCCCAGGTCGACTTCACGACCAAGGCCGTCGCGCCGCAGGACGTGTACGACGGCAGCACCGAGTCCGAGTTCGTCATCCACTACCTGGCCAACTACCTGTACTGCGGCTCGGATTCGGCCAAGCAGATCGGCGACCGGACGCGCGAGGCGGTCGACTTCGTCAACCGGATCCCCACCTCCCGGGGCGTCGTGCGCCCCCCGCTGCCCGCCCTGCCCGCACAGCCGGCGGCCGGCTGCCCGGCGCCCACCGAGTCCCCGACCGAGTCCCCGACCGAATCGGCCACCGCGACGCCCACTGAGACACCCACCGCGACGCCCACCGGGTCGCCGACGACGGCACCGGCCGCCGCCTACTACGTCTTCGTCCTCACCAACGTCGCCGACCCGGGGAACATCCTGGTCGGCACCCTCCAGGACGTCACCGGCAAGCGCACCTGCGACTTCACCGACGGCGGGCTCTGCGCCGACGCGGGCGGCGCGGACGTCCCCGTGCAGTACACCCCGCAGCTGGGCCCGTTCGCGACGGAGGAGGAGGCCCGGGCGGCGTACTGCGCGAACGCGCGCGACCCGCACCCCGGCCCGGGCGGGGCCGGCACCAAGGTCTACATCTTCGGCGGGAGCTACTGGGCCGACAACATCACCTTCGGCTGCCCGGCCCCGAGCCAGTAGCCGCCGGCACCGGCACCGCGCCACCGCCCGGCACCGCGCCGCCCGGGGTCGCCTCCCACCCCGCCCGCATCCCGACCCTGCGGGCGGGCACCCCGGCCCAGACCTCGCCGGGGCCGGTCGAGCGGGTGAGCACCGCGTTGGCGCCCACCACGGTGCCCGCGCCGACGGTCAGCACCCCCTCCTTGCAGACCACCTTGGCCCCGGCGCACAGCACCGCGCCGTCCTCCACCACCACCCGCCGCATCGGGCTCGACTCCTGCGGCACCCACGGGTCGGCCCGGCCGACGGTCACGCCGTTGTACAGCGTCACACCGGCGCCGAGCGTGGTGTACGGGTGCAGCACGGTGCCGAAGCCCCGGTGGAAGACGATCAGGCCCGGCCCGACCTCGGCGGCGGCCGGCACCTCCATCCCGTAGACGGCGAGCGCCTCCTGGACCAGGCGGCCCAGGAGGCGGTGACGGCGGCGGTAGATCAGCGCGGTGACGAGTGACATCCACCCATTGTGTCGGCGGTGTTACGGAAGGTCACGGCGAATCGCGGTCGGGCGATCGCGGTCACTTGACGTCCGGCACGGGGGAGTCGTTCTTGAAGGCGTCGAAGACCTGCTTCGCCTTGGCGGTGTCCCACTTGACCGCCGACTCCCCGGTGTTGGTCTTGAAGTCCGGGTTGGCGATCGGCACGGTGATGCTCTTGCCGCTGCCGCCGTTGACGTCCTTCATGGCGAGGAACAGCTCGCCGAGGTCGGTCAGCCCGGCGTCGTCGTCGACGATCAGCGTGCCGAGGCCGGAGGAGACCAGCGGGTAGAAGGTGAACGGGTTGAGCAGGGTGACCGGCGAGGCGGCCTGCTTGGCGAGCGCGCCGAGGAACTTCTGCTGGTTGCGCATCCGGCCGAGGTCCTGGTCGGCCATCTGGTGGCGCTGGCGGACGAAGGCGAGCGCCTGGGTGCCGGTGAGGCTCTGGCAGCCGGCCTTGAGGTCGAGCCCGGAGTCCTTGTCCTTGACGTCCTGCTCGATGCACATGTCCACGCCGCCGACCGAGTCGACGATCCCGACGAAGCCGGCGAAGCCGATCTCGGCGTAGTGGTCGATGCGGATGCCGGTGTTCGTCTCGACGGTCTGCGCGAGCAGCTTGCCGCCGCCCGCCGCGAAGGCGGAGTTGATCTTCGAGGTGGTCGCCTTGACCGGCTTGCCGTTCTCGCCCGGGTGCTCCGGGATCGGGACCCAGGAGTCGCGCGGGATGCTCATCAGGGTGTTCCCGTTCTCCCCGACGTGCAGGATCATCATCGAGTCGCTGCGCTTGCCGCCCGCGTGGCCGGTGTGCAGGTCCTCCTCCTGGGCGTCGGAGAGGCCGTTGCGGCTGTCGGAGCCGACGATCAGCCAGTTGGTGCCCTTGCCCGCGGCCGGGCGGCCGGGGTAGTCGGCGAGCACGTTCTCGTGGTTGAGCTTGGAGTCGGCCCAGAACCAGGTGGAGACGGCGGTGAGCATCATCGCGATGAGCACGCCGAAGACCGACCACTTGACGATCCGGCGCCGCGGCCAGCGCGACGGACGGGCGGCGGGCGGCTGCGTCCCGCCGGGGGCTATCGGGCCGCCGGGCGCGCCGGGGCCGCCGCTGCCGGCGGGACCTCCGGGAGTACCGGGACCGCCCTGCGCCGGTACGGTCGGCCGCGCGCCGGGCTGACCGCCCGGTCCCGGCTGCCCGTACCCCTGGGCGGGGCCGTACCCGGGCGGGGCCTGCTGCGGCTGCGGCTGGCGCGCCTGCTGGGGTGGCTGGGGCTGCCGGGGGGCCGGCGCGCCCGGCCCGCGCGGGTTCAGCGAGGAGGGCAGCGGCGGCTCGGCCGCCGTGCCGCCACCGGCGGGCCCGTACGCGCCGCCACCGCCGCCGTTGCCGCCGCCGTACGGGTTCCCGCCGCCGCCCGGGCGGCCCTCCTGCCACGTGTTCATGTGGGGAAGGATGCCCGACGCGGGCGCCGGTGACTCCCCCCGGGGGCCCTCACCAGGGCGCTTGTATCCGTTTTGATGCACGCGCCGGATCGTTCCGCGGCAAGGTCGCGGATCCGCGCACGCACCGGACGTGCACCGACCGTCACCGGGGGACCCCCGTCTCACCATCCGTCTCACCTGGTGTTCGGCTGGCGGGACGATCCCTTGACCGGCTCGAACGCTGCGTGTTTGCATGACTGCCATGGATCAGCGATGGACTCTCACGCGTCGGCGGCACGTCGACCTGCTGCGTGTGTCCTGTTCGCTCTGTTGTGGCTGACGCGCGCCCGTCGAACCCCACCACTCCTCCTTCCCCCGCCTTCCCGACGCTGCCCGCGTAGCGCGCCCCCTGCTGCCCGCCCGTCGGCCGGCCCGCCCCCGTCCGCCCGGCCGGCCGGTGCGCCCGCCGGTCCGCGACCGGCGCCCCGCGCTGCCGAAGCGTCGTCCCCGCTTCCTCTCCGAGGTGAACCCATGGCCACCGTCCTGTCCGTCTCCGGCTCCCCGTCCGCGACCTCCCGCACCACCCGCCTGCTGCGCCACGTCGACGCGCGGCTCGCGGAGCTCGGCCACCACGTCGTCCCGTTCGAGGTGCGCAGCCTGCCGGCGCACGCGCTGCTCTCCGCCGACCTGTCGCACCCCGAGATCGCGGCCGCCCTGGAGCTGTTCGCCGAGGCGGACGGCGTGGTGATCGGCACCCCGGTCTACAAGGCCGCGTACTCGGGCCTGCTGAAGACGCTGCTGGACGTGCTGCCGCAGTACGCGCTGCGCGACAAGGCGGTGCTGCCGCTCGCCACCGGCGGCTCCACCGCGCACGTGCTGGCGGTGGACTACGCGCTGCGCCCGGTGCTCAGCTCGATGGGCGCCGGCCACATCACCCAGGGCTGGTTCGTGCTCGACCGCCACATCACCGTCCGGGAGGACGGCACGACCGCGATCGAGCCCGAGACCGAGCTGCTGCTGGGGCCGGTCGTGGACGCCTTCGCCGACGCCCTCGACCGCCGCGCCGCCCCGGCGCCCGCGCTCGCCTCCTCGTGACGTCGGGGCCCCGTACGGGCCGACCCTGACGAGGGGTGCGGCGACCCCTAGGGGGAGGGGCGCCGCACCCCGTACAACTACGGTTGGGCCGCTTCCTCCCGTCGGATGACGAGGTGGAAGGGGGTCGACTCCTAACGTGGTGCACGTCCCCGCCAGTCCCGGCCGGGCCCGATCCGGTCGGGTCCGGGACTCCGGTTCACCGGGAGGGTGGGGCTAGCTCCCGGTCGAAAACTATCCCTGGCGAGATGTCGCGACAGGGGTGGTGCGGACGAGGCTGGGGGGCAACGGGTGGGCCCACTTCTTAGGAGACGACAGTGACGACGGCAGCAGCAGCCGTGTACGACCCCCAGCTTCCCGGCGGTGCCCCCGCCGTCGCCGCCTCGGCCCGTCAGGTGACCAAGTCCTACGGATCCGGCGAGACCAGGGTCACCGCCCTGGACGCGGTCGACGTCGACATCCAGCGCGGCCGGTTCACCGCGATCATGGGCCCCTCGGGCTCCGGCAAGTCGACCCTCATGCACTGCCTCGCCGGGCTGGACACGGTGACCCAGGGCCGGATCTGGATCGGCGAGACCGAGATCACCGGGCTGAAGGACAAGCAGCTCACCAGACTCCGGCGGGACAAGATCGGCTTCATCTTCCAGGCGTTCAACCTTCTCCCGACGCTGAACGCGCTGGAGAACATCACGCTCCCGATGGACATCGCCGGCCGCAAGCCGGACGCCGCCTGGCTGGACCGGGTGGTGGAGACGGTCGGCCTGTCCGGACGGCTGAAGCACCGTCCGACCCAGCTCTCCGGCGGCCAGCAGCAGCGCGTCGCGGTGGCCCGGGCGCTGGCCGCCCGCCCCGAGATCATCTTCGGCGACGAGCCCACCGGGAACCTCGACTCCCGCTCCGGCGCCGAGGTGCTCTCCTTCCTGCGCCGCTCGGTCGACGAGCTGGGCCAGACCATCGTCATGGTCACCCACGACCCGGTCGCCGCCGGCTACGCGGACCGCGTGCTCTTCCTCGCCGACGGCGTGATCGTCGACGAGATGTACGCCCCGACGGCCGACTCCGTCCTCGAACGCATGCGCCGTTTCGACGGCAAGCGCACCAGCTGAGCGGGCGGGGTACCGGATCATGCTGCTCAAGACGTCACTGCGGAGCTTCTTCGCCCACAAGGGCCGGATGGTGCTCTCGCTGATCGCGGTCGTGCTGTCGGTCGCGTTCGTGTCCGGGACGCTGGTGTTCTCCAACACCGCGACCAGCACCTTCGACAAGCTGTTCGCCTCGACCGCCTCCGACCTCGCCGTCGGGCCGGCCAAGCCCGAGTTCGGCGCGGAGAACGACAACCGGGCCAAGGCCCGGACGATACCCGCCGACAGCGTCCAGAAGGTCGCCGCGGTCCCCGGGGTGAAGACGGCGATCGGTCAGGTCTCCGTCCAGAGCGCCACCCTGGCCGACCCGGCCACCAACAAGGCGGTGGGCCCGACCAGCGGCGCGCCGACCATCGTCGGCAACTGGGCGGACACCCCGCGCAACCCGACCGAGATCACCTCCGGCCACCTGCCGCAGGGCCCCGACCAGGTGGTGCTCGACGCGGACACCGCCAAGAAGGCCAAGCTCGGCCTCGGCGGCAAGCTGCGCGTGATCCTCGCGGACGGCAAGCACGACCTCACCATCGCCGGCATCGCCACCTTCAAGACCACCAACCCCGGCGCGGCGCTGGCCTTCCTGGACACCGCCACCGCGCAGAACCTCCTGCTCGGCCAGACCGCCTTCACCTCGGTCGAGGCGTTCGGCGACGGCAGCCGCACCAACGACCAGCTCAAGGCCGACGCGCTGGCCAAGCTCGGCGCCGGCTACCAGGCCAAGACGGCCGCCGAGCAGAAGGAGGAGAGCGCGAAGGACGTCGGCTCCTTCCTCGACTTCATGAAGTACGCGATGCTCGGCTTCGCCGGGGTCTCGCTGCTGGTCGGCGGCTTCCTGATCATCAACACCTTCTCGATGCTGGTCGCCCAGCGCACCCGGGAGATCGGCCTGCTGCGCGCCGTCGGCGGCAGCCGCAAGCAGGTCAACCGCTCGGTGCTGGTGGAGGCGCTGATCCTCGGCGTGGTCGGCTCGACGCTCGGCATCGGCGCCGGCCTCGGCCTGGCGGTCGGGCTGATCCAGCTGATGAACGCGATCGGCATGCACCTCAACGCCGGTGATCTGCAGATCGGGCTGGACGTGCCGGTCGCCGGGTACGCGGTGGGCGTCGTGATCACCGTGCTCGCGGCCTGGATCCCGGCCCGCCGGGCCAGCCGGATCGCGCCGATCGCCGCCCTGCGCGACCATGGCACCCCGGCCGAGCCCCGCTCCAACACCGTCCGGGCGATCGTCGGCGCGGTGCTGACGGTGGCCGGCGGTGGCCTGCTGGTGCTGGCCGCCGAGGCGGAGAAGGCGGCCACCGGCGGCCGGTACATCGGGCTGGGCGTGCTGCTCACCCTGATCGGCTTCGTCGTCCTCGGCCCGCTGCTGGCCACCACCGTGGTCCGGGTGCTCGGCGCGCTGCTGCCGGCCCTGTTCGGCCCGTCCGGCAAGCTCGCCCAGCGCAACGCGATGCGCAACCCGCGCCGTACCGGCGCCACCGCCGCCGCGCTGATGATCGGTCTGGCGCTGGTGATCGGCGCCTCGGTCTTCACCTCCTCGGTGATCAAGTCCACCAACCAGCAGATCGACCGCTCGGTGGGCGCCGACTACATCATCCAGGCCGGCCAGAACGGCCTCTCCCCGGAGATGGTCACCGCCGTCCAGAAGACCGCGGGCATGGACCACGTCACCGAGCAGAAGTCCCTGGACGCGCGCTTCACCACGCCGGACGGCCAGACCAAGGAGAGCAGCGTCGCCGCGGTCACCGGGCGGTTCACCGAGGACTTCCGGATGCCGGTCAAGGAGGGCTCCGCCGACTCGCTGAAGCAGGGCGCGCTGGCGATCGGCGAGGACTACGCCAAGGACCACGGGCTCAAGGTCGGCGACACCGTCAAGGTCGACTACGCCAAGGGGTACAGCCAGGCGCTGCCGGTCGGCGTCATCATGAAGAAGGGCAACTCGCTCTTCGACGGCGCCACCTTCGCCGCCCTCGACACCGTCGCCAAGGCGGTGCCGGTCGCCGAACTGCCGGTGGACGCCGCGATCTTCGGCAAGGCCGCCGCCGGGGCGGACGTCGCCAAGACGCTCACCGCGCTGCAGGACTCGCTCAAGGAGTACCCGCAGGTCTCGGTCCGCGACCAGGCCGGCTACAAGGACCTCGTCCAGGAGCAGGTCAACACCCTGCTCTACATGATCTACGGCCTGCTCGGCCTGGCGATCGTGGTCGCGGTGCTCGGCGTGGTCAACACCCTGGCGCTGTCGGTGGTCGAGCGGACCAGGGAGATCGGTCTGCTGCGGGCGATCGGGCTCTCCAGCCGCCAGCTGCGCCGGATGATCCGGCTGGAGGCGGTGGTGATCGCCCTGTTCGGCGCGGTCCTCGGCACCGTGCTCGGCCTGGCCTGGGGCATCACCGGTCAGCAGGTGCTGGAGTCGCAGGGCCTGGAGGCGCTCGCCGTCCCGGTCCCGACGATCCTCTTCACCCTGGCCGCCTCGGTGGTCATCGGCCTGCTGGCCGCCCTCATCCCGGCCTTCCGGGCCGGGCGGATGAACGTCCTCGCGGCGATCGCGACGGACTGACCGGGAGGCGACCCCCGGTTCGGGGGACCGGGGGTCGCACTCGGGGACAGGGGCAGGGCGCCGGCGGGCGTCCTGCCCCTGCCGTCGTCGCGGCTCGCGGACGACCGGTCGCTCAGGGGCAGATGATGTCGCTCGCCTTCTCGGCGCCGGTACCGGTGCCGGTACTCGCACTCGGACTCGCGCCCGCCGTCGCTGCGCCCACCGTCGCCGCGCTCGCCGTCGTCGCGCCCACCGGACCCGCTGCCACCACCCCGGCCCCCGTTTCGCCCGCCGCCCCGGAGGGCGTCGCGCCCGGCTGCGGGGGAGGCGGGGCGGGCACCGCCGTCGGACTCGCCGCCGCTGCCCCCGTCGCCGTCGGACCCGCCGTCGGGGACGCTGCCGGGTGGTCCGAGCCCGCGTAGAGCTGGAGGGTCGGCCCCAGCCCGGGCACCGGCGTCAGCTCGGCTTCCGGCAGCGCGCCCGCCAGCGTCCGGGCCGACTCGGCCCAGCGCGGGTCGTAGCGGATCACCGTCCGGGAGGCCGCGGTACCGACCGGGGCGTTGGACGGCGCGCCGGTGGTGGCGAACCCGGCCCGCCGCAGCTCGGCGTCGACCCGGGCGCCCAGCCCGGCCACCCCCGCCGCGTTGAACACCTGGACGTGCACCTGCTCCGCCGCGACGGTCGGCACCGCCGTCGCCGAGGCCCCCGCCCCGACACCCGCCGTCGCCGCAGCCCCCTCCGCGGCACCCGCCGCCGCCTCCCTCGCCGCACCCGTCAGCGGCCGTCCCTCCCGCACCGCGTCGAACAGCTCCCGCGCGCCCGCCTTGTCCCACAGCACCGTCGACCCCCACCCGGGCACCGGGTGGTCCACCGCGGTCAGTGGCACGGTCGCGAAGTCGGCCCGCCCGGCCGTGAGGTCCTTCATCCGGCTCGCCAGGGTGAGCAGGTCGTCCGCGGTGAGCCCCTGGTCGGCCTTGACCGAGCCGAGCAGACTGTCGGCCACCCGGGCCAGCCGGACCGGGTTAAGCAGGGTGCCGCCGTCGGTCACCTGGTGCAGCAGCTGGGCGACGAGCTTCTGCTGCCGGCGCATCCGCCCCAGGTCGGAGCTGCCGTCCACGTGCCGGGCCCGGACGTAGCGGAGCGCGCCCGCGCCGTCCAGGGTGCTGGTGCCGGCCGGCAGTTCGAGGCCGGAGTACTCGTCCCGGAGCGGCCGGGAGGTGCAGACCCGGACCCCGCCGACGGCGTCCACGGCCGAGACGAACCCGGCGAAGTTCAGCTGGAGGTAGTGGTCGATCCGCAGTCCGGTGTTCTGCTCGACGGTGGCGACGGTCAGTTGCGGGCCGCCCAGCCCGTAGGCGGCGTTGATCTTTCCCTTGCCGGCCGGGACCTCCTTGCGGCTCACCCGGTCCCGGTGGGCGGGGATGTCGACGTAGGAGTCCCGCGGAATGCTGATCACACTGGCCCGGGAGCCGTCCCCGGAGAGCTGGAGGAGCATCATCGTGTCGGTGCAGTGACAGGACTCGCCCCCGGCGTGCAGCACCTCCTTGAGCATCCGTTCCGGGATGCCGGCGCGCTCGTCGGTGCCGACCACCAGGAAGGTCGTGGAGCCGTCGTCCGCGGGCCGGGCCCGGTCGTTGCTGAAGGCGTCGACCCGGTCGATCGCACCGATGCCGTGCAGGACCGCCCACCCGCTGCCGGAGGTGGCGAGGATGCCGAAGGCGATGCCGGCGGCCAGCCGGCGGGGCCAGCGGCGCCGCCGTTCGGACGGGGCGCCGGGCCGTTCGGAGGAGGCGTCGGCCGGGCCTCCGGGCAGGGTGGAACGGGGGGAGACGGGCATCTCTCGGATGGTAGGGGCGCCCTCAGTCGGGCCGGGTGAGGGCGCGCCGGGGCAGGGCGGTACGGTGGGCCCCGATCGGCGAAACGTTCCTCCGGCAATCCTCCGGGCCCGGCGAAGCATTGCCGCCCAGACCGGGACAAGACGGCACCCCTCCCGCACCGGTACGGTTGGCCCCGATGAACACCAAGGCTGCTGAGGAGCTGCCGGCGGTCTCCGTGATCATGCCGGTGCTCAACGAGGAACGACACCTGCGCACGGCCGTCCGGCACATCCTGGAACAGGACTACGCCGGGCCGATGGAGGTGGTGATCGCCCTCGGTCCGTCCTCCGACCGCACCGCGCAGATCGCCGCCGAACTCGTCGCCGAGGATCCGCGCGTCCGGACCGTGGAGAACCCCACCGGGCGCACCCCCGCGGGGCTGAACGCCGCCATCCGCGGCTCCCGCCACCCGATAGTGGTCCGCGTCGACGGCCACGGCCTGCTGACCCCCGGCTACATCACCACCGCGGTCCGGCTGCTCGGCGAGATGGAGGCCGCCAACGTCGGCGGCATCATGCACGCCGAGGGCGAGACCGAGTGGGAGAACGCGGTCGCCGCCGCGATGACCTCCAAGATCGGCGTCGGCAACGCCGCCTTCCACACCGGCGGCCTGGCCGGCCCGGCGGACACCGTCTACCTCGGGGTGTTCCGGCGCGAGGTGCTGGAGCGCCTCGGCGGCTACAACGAGGAGTTCGTCCGGGCCCAGGACTGGGAGCTCAACTACCGCATCCGGCAGGACGGCGGCCTGGTCTGGTTCACCCCGCAGCTGCGCGTCACCTACCGGCCCCGTCCCAACGTCCGGGCGCTGGCCAAGCAGTACAAGGACTACGGCCGCTGGCGCCGGGTGGTCACCCGCTACCACCGGGGCTCGGTCAACCTGCGCTACCTCGCCCCGCCGGCCGCCTTCCTCGGCGTCACGCTGGGCTTGGTGCTCGGCGCGGCCGTCCACCCGGTCTTCCTCGCCGCCCCCGCCGCCTACCTGCTCGGCATCGTCGGCGGCGCGCTGGTCGAGGGGCGCGGCCTCTCGGCGAAGGCCAAGGCGCTGCTCCCGGTCGCCTTCGCGACCATGCACCTCAGCTGGGGCTTCGGCTTCCTCACCTCGCCGCGCTCGCTGGCCCGCAAGGTGATCGGCAGCCGCGCCCCCGCCGCCACCGACGTGGTCGCCCAGCACCGCTGACCCGCCGGCCTCCGAACGACCTCGACCTCCGAACGACCTCGCCTCCGAACGACCTCGGCCGCCATCCGGCCAATCCCGCGGACCCGCCCTCTCGGCCCCGCGCCCGGCACTATCGTCGGTCGCCATGGGGACAGTCGAGAGCGGGTCCGCCGCCGTTTCCGGGGTCCGGATCGAGCCCACCGCCGACGTCGACGAGCGGGCGGCCCTCGGTCCCGGGACGACCGTCTGGCACCTCGCCCAGGTGCGCGAGGACGCGGTGATCGGCGCGGACTGCGTCATCGGCCGCGGCGCCTACGTCGGCCCGGGCGTGCGCATCGGCGACCGGGTCAAGCTGCAGAACCACGCGCTGGTCTACGAGCCGGCGGTGCTGGAGGACGGCGTCTTCGTCGGCCCCGCCGCCGTCCTCACCAACGACCGCTACCCGCGCTCGGTGGACGTCGACGGCCGGCTCAAGCGCGGCGAGGACTGGCAGGCCGACGGGGTGACGCTCCGTCGGGGCTGCTCGATCGGCGGCCGCGCCGTCCTGGTCGCCGGGGTGACGGTGGGCCGCTGGGCCCTGGTCGCGGCCGGCGCGGTGGTGCACCGGGACGTCCCGGACTTCGCCCTGGTGGCCGGGGTCCCGGCCCGCCGGATCAAGTGGGTCGGCCGGGCCGGCGAGCCGCTGGAACCGGACGGCCGGGACGGCCCGGACGGCTGGCGCTGCCCGCGCACCGGCGAGCGGTACCGGGAGGCCGACGGCGTGCTCACCCCGCTCGACGAGTAGCCGCAGCGGGCTACTTCGCGCAGACGTCGGTGTCGTCGGCCTGGACCCGCTGGAGGTCCTTCGGCGCCTCGCTGGGCACCGCACCCGGGGTCGCGGCGGTCGCCGCCGCCGTGGCGGGCGCGTCCTTGCCGAGCACGAGCACCAGTCCGTCCTTGGCGCCGAGCTTCGGGTCCGCCTTGACCGCGTCGGCCGACAGGCCCAGCGCGGTGGCCAGCGCCGTCGCCTCGGCGGCCTTCCCGGCCGGGTGGGAGATCGTCGTGGCGGTGGCGAGGGGCGCGTTGGCGGAGGTCGCGGCCTTGGCGTAGCCCTTCGTCTGGAGCCGGTCGACGGTCTGTTGCGCCTGCCCGGGCGTCCCGCTGCCGTTGCGCACCGTCACCCGCAGGTCCTTCGCGCCCACCACCGGAGCGGCCTCCGGGGTCACCGGGGCCGCCGATGCCGACGGCGCCGCCGACGGGGTGGACGCGGACGGCGTTGCCGGCGTCTCCGGTGCCGGGGTCGCGGTCCCGGTCAGCGAGCGGTCGTTGCCGACCATCGAGAACAGCTGACCGGCGTCCGGCTGCTTGAGCACCAGCCGGTTCTCGTCCGCCGGGTCGTCCAGCACCGGCACGGTGGTGAAGGTGATGTTTCCGGTGTCGACCTTGCCGACGTCCAGCGCGAGGTCCTTCAGCTTGTCGACGCTGCCGATCCCGGAGTCGACGGTGAGCGCCTTGGTGGAGGCGTCCGCGAGCTTCCACAGCTTGGCCGGGTTGGTCAGCGTGTCGCCGCTCTTGATCGAGCGGATCATCGAGCTGATGAACTGCTGCTGGAGCGGGATCCGGGTGAGGTCCCCGCCCAGTCCGACGGCGTGCCGGGTGCGGACGAAGGCCAGCGCCTCGTCGCCCTGGACGACGTGCCGGCCCTTGCTCATCTTCAGGTGCGAGTCCGGGTCGTTGATGTCCTTGGCCGCGCACACCTCGACGCCGCCGACGGCGGTGGAGAGCGTCTTCACGGCGTCGAAGTTGACCATCACGAAGTGGTCGACCCGGATCCCGGTCATCTTCTCGACGGTCTTCCAGGTGCAGCCCGGGTCGCGGCCCTCCTGGCCGAGGCTGTTGTTGAACATCGTGCGCGCAGTGGCCGGGATCGCCTTCCCGTCCGGCGCCTGGCACTCCGGAACCGGCACCATGAGGTCGCGCGGGATGCTCAGCACCGTGGCGTTGCTGCGGTCCTTGGCCACGTGGAACAGCAGCGTGGTGTCGGCGTGCCCGGCGCTGCCCTCGTCGCCGTACTGGCGGCCCAGGCCCTCCCGGCTGTCGGTGCCGATGACCAGGATGTTGAGCGCGTCGCCGACCGGCTTGGGCCGCTCCGCCTCGTCGCCCAGCTGCACCTTGACGGCGGTGATGTTGTTGTTGAAGTGCTGGTACGCGTAGTACGCGCCGCCGCAGCCGGCCACCAGGGCGAGCGCGCCGATGCCGCCGGCCCACTTCAGCAGCCGTCGGCGGCGGTTGCGCTTGGCCGTGCGGGCCCGGCGGTGGGCGGCCCGGCCGCCGCTCGGCGCCGCTTCCGGGGCGGGGTGCCGGCGCTGGGTGGGGATGCCGGGGGCCGGGTCGACCGGGTACGGCCCGGCGTCGTGGACGGGGTTCCGGTCGGCGTCGTGGACGTCCTGCTGCACGGGTCCCCCTCCCTCCGGCCGGTCCGCGGCTCGGCCCGCGGAATTGCGCGACCGACTCGGACACCCTAGACGAGCCGGGTGGGGGAATTGTTCCTGGTGTGATATCCGCCATGTCGCGGAATGGCAATTCGGCGGGCGAATCCGCCCCTTGGGAATTCCCCGGGAGAACTCCACAAGATCGTGATCCGTGTACGAAAAGGTGATCTGACCTGCGGTCAATGCACCGCGCAGGCGTCCACATCGGCGGTCCGCCCCTCGAAGGCCGGGGGAGTGCTCACACTCGGTGACGGCCCGGCCGACGGAGCCGCCGCCGCCGACGCGGACGCCGCCGACGGAGACGCCGGCGTCGAGGGCGCCGCCGCCGAAGCCGTCGCCGAAGCCGTCGCCGAAGCCGTCGCCGAAGCCCCCGCCGAGACCGCGGCCGACGGCGAGGCCTCCGGCGTCGACCCCGGCGGCCGGACGGCCACCGGCCGGTCGTCCCGCAGTGCCGCGAACAGCTGCGTGGTCTGCGGCTGCACGAACTCGTCCCGGTCCGAGTCGAACCGGTACGGCCGCCGCGGCGCGGTCAGGAACACCACGTCCGAGGAGGGGATCCCGCGCAGGTCCTGGGTCAGGTCGTACAGCGCGCCCAGCGAGGACAGCCCGCCGTCGGCCTGGACGGCCGAGGTGGCCGCGTCCAGCACCGGCCACAGCTTGGTCGGGTTGAGCAGCACGTCCTGCGACTGCGCCTTGCGGATCAGCGCCGCCAGGAACTGCTGCTGACGTCCCATCCGCTGGGTGTCGCTGCCGTCGCCGAGGGTCTCCCGGGCCCGGACGTAGCCGAGCGCCTGCTCGCCGTGCAGGGTCTGCCGCCCGGCCGGCAGGTCCAGCTTGGCGTCCTTGTCGTGGATCGCCTGCGGGACGCACACCTCGACCCCGTCGACGGCGTCCACCATCCGCTTGAACCCGGCGAAGTCGAGGATCACGTAGTGGTCGATCCGGATGCCGCTCAGCTGTTCGACGGTGCGGATCGAGCAGGCCGGGCCGCCGGTCTCGAAGGCCGCGTTGAACTGCATCAGGCCGGGCCGGCTGCGGGTGCCGTCCGGCTTCTCGCAGGCCGGGACGGTCACCATGACGTCGCGCGGGATGGAGACGGCGGTCGCGTGCCGGCGGTCCGCCGCCAGGTGGAGCAGGATCGTGGTGTCCGAGCGCCGGCCGCCGGCCGTGCCGTAGGAGGCGTTGGCGCCGGTCCGGTCGTCGCTGCCGATCAGCAGGAGGTTCTCGGCGCCGCGGGCGCCGGCGGTCCGGCTGGGGCGCTCGGCCTCCAGCCGGGCCAGCAGCTGGTCGGTGGTGGAGTCGGTGCGGATGTTGCCGTCGAGCTTGCGGTAGGCGATCCAGAGCACCGCGCCGCAGGCGACCAGCAGGAAGGCGAGGGCGCCGGCGGTGACGATCAGCCACCGCCGGCGCCGCCGCCCGCGCCCGTCGGGCTGCTCGGCCCGGGGGCTCCCGGTCGGGGGGTCGGCGGTCGGGGGGTCGGCGGTCGGGGGGTGCTCGGTGTCGTCCTCGGCCATGGCAGGGATCCCTACCCGCCGGGCCGGGGTCGGGGGTTACCCGAGGCGCAGTGTCACCCGTTCGGATTCCACCCGCTTCTCCCACTGCTCCTCGCCCAACCCGTCCGAGTTGCGGCAGAGCACCACCGACGCGCCGGCCGCCAGCGGCGCCAGCAGACCGGCCTCCAGGCCCGTCCAGTCGTCGAAGGAGAGGGTGGAGAGCACCCGGTCGCCCGGGGCCAGTCCGAGCCGGGCGGCGCCCTCGCGGGCGAGCTGGACGGTCTGCTCCCCGGTCAGCTTCAGCGGCAGGCCGTCGACCGAGGTCTCCAGCGCCGGGGCGTCCGGGGTGACGGGGGAGTAGGGGGCGAACCGGTCGCCCTGGCCGGGCACCTCGGCGGCGTAGTCGAGGAAGCCGTCCGGGCGTTGCGGGAAGCGGCCGCCGAGCGGGCGCAGCGCGAGCGCCACCCGCTCGCCCTCGCAGGCCTGGGCGGCGGCCAGGCCGTCCGGGCCGCTGACCACCAGGTCGGCGTCGGCCGGGTCGCCGGCCGGTACCGCGGCCACCCCGACCGACCAGCAGGCGAGCAGCCAGACGGCGCTCTGCCAGTGGGCCGGGAGGAGCAGCGCGGCGCGGTCGCCGGGGCCGGCGTTCAGCTCGTCCTGGAGCAGGTTGGCCGTCTTGGCCACCCAGTTGTCGAAGGTCCGGGCGGAGAGCTCCACGCGTTCGCCGGTGGCGTCGTCGTAGAAGGTGACCAGGGGGGCCGCGGGGTCGACTGAGGGAGTGCCACCTCGCAGGAAAGCGTGCAGCAGCTCGACGGGGGTGCGGGCATCGGCAGCGAAAGGCGAAGTCATGGTGCGCCCCAGCCTACGGCCTTCGAGTGGACGACCGGGAGGGGTGGCGGACGGGGCGCGAGGTGGCGTGGCGCTCGGGTCGATTTACCGTGAACATCCGGTTTATGCGCATCCTTTGCTCGGCTCTCCGCACCACCGTGCCCGCCGTCCTGCTCGCCTCCTGTGCCACCGCCCTGCTGCTCCAGCCGGCGGCCGCCGAACCCCGGCCCCGTCCCGCCGCACCGTCCGCGCCGTCCGCACCCTCGGCGCCGGCCACGTCGCCCGTCCGGTCCATCCGCACCTCGGCGGGCGGCGGCGCCGTCACCTCCCTCCCGCTGACCGCCGCTCACACCCTGGCGCCGCGCGGCACCGGGCGGTTCGAACTGCTCGGCGTCGGCTGGGACGGGCCCGCGGACGCGCTGGCCGGGGGCAGCGTCCGGGTCCGCTTCCGGGACGCGGCCACCGGCGGCTGGAGCGGGTGGTACGAGCTGGACGCCGACGGCGAGGACGGTCCGGACACCGCCGCGCCCGGCCGGGCCCCGGACACCGCCACCTCGTCGACCCCGGGTGCCGGGGCCCCGCGCGGCACCACCGCCCCGCTCTGGACCGGCCCGAGCGACGGCGTCGCCGTCGAGGTGCTCCCCGGCCCGGCCGGACCGCCGCCCGGCCTGCGGGTCGAACTGGTCGACCCGGGCCGCGGCGCCGAGTCGGCCGCCGTCCGGACCCTGCCCGGCGAGGCGGCCGGCGGCGGCCGGCGGATCGGGCACCAGGCGCCCCGGCCGGAGATCGTCACCCGGGCGGGCTGGGGCGCCGACGAGTCCATCCGCGAGCCGGAGCTCGTCTACACCGGCCCGGTCCGGGAGGTCTTCGTCCACCACACCGCCACCGCCACCGCGTACGAGTGCTCCGACGGGCCCCGGGTGATCCGGGCGATCTACCAGTACCACGTGCAGAGCAACGGCTGGCGGGACATCGGCTACAACTTCCTGGTCGACCGCTGCGGCACCGTCTACGAGGGCCGGGCCGGCGGCACCGACCTGCCGGTGCACGGCGCGCACACCCTCGGCTTCAACACCGACTCGGCGGGCGTCGCGGCGATCGGCACCTTCGTCACGGACGTGCCGCCGCCGGCCCTGGTGACCGGCGTGACCCGGATCGCCGCCTGGAAGCTCGGCCTGACCGACCAGGACGCGGCCGGCCGCACCCAGCTGGTGTCCGGCTCCAGCGGCAGCCTCTACCCGGCCGGCACCACGGTCGCCTTCGACGCGATCTCCGGCCACCGGGACGCCTTCAACACCGAGTGCCCCGGCAACGCCCTCTACCCGCTGCTCCCCGAGATCCGCGCCGCCGCGGCCGTCCTCCAGGGCCGCTGACGGGGTCGCCGCCGCCCCGCCGCCACCGCGCTACGCCGGTCCCGGTCCGTGCCCGGCCAGCTCCCGGAGCTCCGCGGTCAGCGCCCGCGCGAGGTCCGGGCGCAGGCCGTACCGGGCCGGGGTGTTCTGCAGCAGCGCGATCCGCCAGCCCGCGCCCGCGTTGACCGCGACCACCGTGTGGAGCGCGTTCAGGGCCGGGTCCGGGCCCTCGGCGTCGTCCGGCACCAGCCCGGCCACCGCGTCCAGCTGTGCCACCCCGGGGCCCAGCGCCCGCACCCGCCGCACCTTGGCGACGTACTCGGGGGCGGCGGGGTCGGCGAGGACCCGGCCCAGCTCGGCGGCCAGCGCCGACCGCCCGGTGTACCGGGTGCCGTCGGGCCCGATCAGCTCGCCGTCCTCCGCGAACGGCCCGGCGAAGGCCGCGCCGTCCCGCAGGTTCCAGCCCTCCAGGGCCCGGTGGTAGAGGGCCCGGACGGCACCCTCGTCCCCGGGGGACAGTTCCGCCACCCGCGTATCGTTCATACCCCCATGGTCGGCGGACGGCGGAGGAGGTGCACGGCGGTGACCGGCACGGTGACCAGTACGGGAGCGGTCCGCCGCTGGCGGCCCGGCTATCCGCTGGACGCGGCCCGCACCCTGCTCCCGCTGCGCCGCGGCCCGGCCGACCCGGCCTACCGGACCACCGGCGACGGCGCGATCTGGCGGGCCTCCCGCACCCCGGCCGGCGTCGGCACCCTGCGGGTGCTGGCCCGCCCGGCCGAGGGCGTGGTCGAGGCGAGCGCCTGGGGCCCGGGCGCCCCCTGGCTGCTGGACCGGCTGCCCGACCTGCTCGGCGCCCGGGACGATCCGGCCGGGCTGGTGCTGCCGCCCGGCCCGCTGCGCGACGCCCAGCGCGCCACCGCGGGCGTCCGGCTGACCAGGACCGGCCTGGTCCTGGAGTCACTGGTGCCGGCGGTCCTGGAACAGAAGGTCACCACCGGCGAGGCGTACCGGGCCTGGCGCACCCTGCTGCTCGCCTTCGGCACCCCGGCGCCCGGCCCGGCCGAGGGCATGCGGGTCGCGCCGTCGGCCCGCGAGTGGGCCCTGATCCCCAGCTGGGACTGGCACCGCGCGGGCGTGGACCCCAAGCGCTCCGCGACGGTGCAGCGCGCCGTCCGGCTGGCCCCCCGCCTGGAGGAGGCCGCCGCGATGGACCACGAGGCCGCCTTCGCCCGCCTCACCGCCGTCCCGGGCGTCGGCCTCTGGACGGCGGCCGAGACCCTCCAGCGCAGCAACGGCGACCCGGACGCGGTCTCGGTCGGCGACTTCCACCTCCCCAACACGGTCGGCTGGGCCCTGGCCGGCCGCCCCCGCAGCGACGACGCCCAGATGCTGGCCCTCCTGGAGCCCTACCGCCCCCACCGCCACCGCCTCTGCCGCCTCCTCCTCACCACCGGCACCCACGCCCCCCGCTACGCCCCCCGCCTCACCCCCAACGACCACCGCCACCGCTGACCGGATTCCTTCGCACGGACCGAACCCACGGTGACCCGGATGACGACCCGGACGAACTCGCACTCCGGGAGGCCCTGGCGCATCCTGGACGACCTCGACGGCTGACCGCCGGCGGTCGCGTTACCGGACCTCGATGAAGGCGTCGGGGTCGCGTTCGGTGCGTGGGGGCGGGGTGGTGGTGGGGCGGCCGATGGCGATGGCGCCCATCGGGTCCCAGGAGGCGGGGAGGTCGAGGGCGGTGCGGACGGTGTCGCGGCAGAACATGGTGGACGAGACCCAGGCCGAGCCGTAGCCCTCGCCGGCCAGGGTGACCAGGAGGTTCTGCACGGCGGCGCCGATCGCGACGGTGAACATCTCGCGTTCGGCGGTGGAGCGCCGCTCGTCGGGGTAGTCGTGCGAGCCGTCCGCCACCAGGCAGGGGACGACCAGGTAGGGGGCGTTGCGCAGGACGTCGCCGCGGGCGGTGCGGCGGGCGATCCGCTCCTCGTCCCAGCCGTCGAGCTCGGCGAGGTCGCGGCGCCAGGCGGCGAGCATCGCGTCCAGCAGCCGGGTCCGCACCTCGGGGGTCTCCAGCAGGACGAACCGCCACGGCGTGGTGTGGTGCGGCGCGGGCGCGGTGACCGCGGCGGCGACCGCGCGCCGGACGGCGTCCGGGTCGACGGGTTCGGCGGTGAAGGAGCGGACGGTGCGCCGCTGGGTGACGGCCTGCCGGATAGCCTCGGAGGTGCCGAGCCGGAACATGTCGTCGGTGGAGGGCCGGAGCAGCGGCCGGACGCCCTCGCCGTCCTCGGCGGTGACCAGGTGGCCGAGGCCGCGGACCACGGCGACCGGGGTGCCGGTGGCCTTGCCCTTCACCAGGTCGGCGGCGCCGGCGAGCTCGTCGGCGGTGGCGGTGACGGTCTGGAAGAGCTCGTTGCCGTGCGAGTCGGTGCGCCCCCGGTGGTCCTCCAGGACGGCCAGGCCGGCGGCGCCGATGGCGACGTCGGTGAGGCCGTTGCGCCAGGGCCGGCCGAAGGTGTCGGTGACGACGACGGCGAGCCGGCGCCCGGTGAGCCGCTGGAGCCGGGCGCGCAGCGCGCGGGCCGAGCCGTCCGGGTCCTCGGGCAGCAGCAGGACGGTGCCGGGCGCGGTGTTCGAGGCGTCCACGCCGGCGGCGGCCATGACCAGGCCGTTGCGGTTCTCGACGATCCGGATCGGGCCGCGCCGGGCGACCAGCCGGACGGTCTCGGCGTCGATCGCGGCCTCCCGGTCGGTGGCCCGCAGCAGCCGGCCCTCGGCCTTGCTGACCACCTTGGAGGTGATCAGCAGGATGTCGCCGTCCTCGTAGTCGGCGGCCTTGGCGATCAGCCCGGCGAGGTCGGAGTCGGCGTCGATCTCGGGCAGCCCGCCGACCGGCAGGACGCTCAGGGTCACGCCCGCACCTGCTCGGCGAGGGCGAGCGCGGCCCGGGCCATCTCGGCGGTGGCGGCGACGTCGGTCATCAGCAGCGGGACGGCGCGGCAGGCGATCCCGCCGGCCTCGACGGCGGCCACGGACGCCTCGTCGACGGTGTCCACCAGCCAGCCGTCGATGAGTTCGGAGCCGTAGTCGAGCGCGACCGCCTCGGCGGTGGCCTCGACGCCGACGGCGGCGAGCACCTTGTCGGCCATGCCGCGCACCGGGGCGCCGCCGATGATCGGGGAGAGCCCGATGACCGGGGCGGGCGCGGCGGCGACGGCGGCCCGGATGCCGGGCACGGCGAGGATGGTGCCGATCGAGACGACCGGGTTGGACGGCGGGAAGAGGATGACGTCGGCGGCGGCGATCGCCTCCAGCACGCCGGGCGCGGGCTTCGCGGTGTCCGCGCCGACCGGGACGATCGCCTCGGCGTCGACGGCGGCGTGCAGCCGGACCCAGTACTCCTGGAAGTGGACGGCCCGGGTGCCCTGCTCGTCGGTGATCCGGACGTGGGTCTCGACCCGGTCGTCGCTCATCGGCAGCAGCCGCACGCCGGGCTTCCAGCGCACGCAGAGCGCCTCGGTGACCTGGCTGAGGGTGTAGCCGGCGGTGAGCATCTGGCTGCGGACGAGGTGGGTGGCGAAGTCGCGGTCGCCGAGCCCGAACCACTCGGGGCCGACGCCGTACTCCTTCATCTCGGCCTTGATGGACCAGGTCTCGTCGGTGCGGCCCCAGCCCTGCTCCTCGTGGATGCCGCCGCCGAGGGTGTACATGACGGTGTCGAGGTCGGGGCAGACCTTCAGCCCGTAGAGGTGGATGTCGTCGCCGGTGTTGCCGATGACGGTGATCTCGTCCTCGGGACCGATGGCCTCCCGGAGTCCGCGCAGGAAACGCGCTCCGCCGATCCCGCCTGCCAGTGCCACGATGCGCATGCGCCCATCCTGCCACGCGGCGACGGGTCGTCAGCCCGACCCTCGACGACCGCTGCCGGGGTCCCGCTCGGTCAGTGGGCCCCGGCCGGCTTCTGCGGTTCGCGCTCGTCCTGCGGGTGCTGCTCGGGCACGGCGGTGCCGCCGTACTGGTTCATCTCGGTCAGGCCGGGGCTGTAGAGGTGGATGGAGACGGCCGGTTCGAGCGAGCCGTTGACCACCTCGTGCAGGTAGCCGGAGGAGAAGACGCGCTGCCCGCCGGGGCGCAGGGTGCGGGCGCCCTCACCCGCGTGGGTGAGGGAGCGTTCGACGAGCTCGCCCTGGACCACGGTCATGACGCCGGAGGAGTCGCCGTGGTCGTGGAAGCCGCTGCTCTGCCCGGGGAGCCAGCTGAGCAGCCAGACCTCGTAGCCGGGGCCGGTCTCCAGCCGGGCGTACCAGCGGGTGAGCGCGTCGTAGCGGACGAGCGGCTCCCAGCGGTCCCGGTCGGCGGCGATCTCGCGGACCAGCCGGGCGTAGCCGGCGACGGTGGTGGGGTGGGCGGGCAGGTCGGTGCGGGCGAGGTGCGGGAAGGCCAGCGGGTCGCCGGCGATGGAGACGTCGCTGAGGCCGTCGGCCCACGGGTGGACCGGGCGGGCGGGGTGCGCGGCCGGGGCGGGGCTGACCGGGCGGGCGGCCTGGAGGCCGTGTCGGGCGTGCTTGCTGCGGTCGCGGTTCCGCTTGCGGATGCGGATCATTCGCACGGGAGTCGTCCTCGGAGGCTGGTTCGTCAGGGGATCAGCCGGATCCGGGATGTCCTGGGGCGGGACTCGCGGGCGGCCTCTGTGCTTCCTGGGCGGCGCGCGGCGGGACGGCGGGCGCCTAGATACAGCGGCAGGAACAGAGGCGACAACACGAGCTCGCGGCACGGCGGAGCGTGGAACCGCTCCGGGGGCTGGCGAACTCTGACATAGCGAAAAGGACATCGCATCCGCGGGGGCGGTGTCAACTCGGGGAGAGCGGACATTCGGGTGAGATGAGCCATGAACTACCCGATGGGGTGATAAATCACCCTCTATGTTTCGATGGGAAGATCGCCGGGAAGGCAGCCGGATGACCGGCCTGTGGTGGTGACCGCGGCGGTGGCCGTACCGATCGCCCCGGCGACGGGTCGCGGCGATGACTGCACGTCATCCGGCCCCCGGTCGCGGAGGGTTCATCGACCTTCGAGGCAAACGGGCGATAGGTCCGATGTGTCCGGTTATGTACACTATTCGTAACGGCTTGGTGCCGGGGAGTGAATCCTGGCCCCAATACCAGAGCTCGGCTTGACTGGGCCAGAGTGACGCAACTGTAATTTCACTCGTGTCGTCGGCCGCACGAGGCAACGGCAACCACGGGGACGCCAATAGGGGCAGAGGAGGCGCGCCACATGAGCGAGCTCTTTGAGCTGTTGATCGGTGACGGCATCGAAGAGGAGGAGGAACTCGGCTGGCAGGAGCGCGCGCTGTGCGCCCAGACCGACCCCGAGTCCTTCTTCCCGGAGAAGGGCGGCTCCACCCGCGAGGCCAAGAAGGTCTGCCTCGCCTGCGAGGTCCGCTCCGAGTGCCTGGAGTACGCCCTGGCCAACGACGAGCGGTTCGGCATCTGGGGCGGCCTCTCCGAGCGCGAGCGTCGCCGGCTCAAGAAGAGCGCCGTCTGAGCGGGGCGGCCCCGGCACCCCGGCACACCTGTCAAAGCGCCTCACCGTCGGTGGTGGGGCGCTTTCGCGTTCCCCGCGCGTCCCCCCGCGCGTTCTCCACCGGTTCCCCCCGGAGGTTCCCCAGGTCGGACACCGTGGACGGAGCCGACACCCGGAGCCGTTAGTGTGGTGCGCCATCCGGTTGCCGTTCACCGGCTGTGTCCACCGAGAACTGGGGCCCGCGCACTCGATGACCGTCTACAGCCACCAGAGCGGCTTCTCCGCCAGCAGGCCGCCTGCCTACCCGCGCCACCTGGTCACCGCCGTGATCGTCTCGCACGACGGCGCCCGCTGGCTGCCCCAGGCCCTCGCCGGCCTGCTCGGCCAGGACCGCCAGGTCCAGCGGATCCTCGCCGTCGACACCGGATCCACCGACGACTCCCCGCGGCTGCTCGCCGACACCCTCGCCGACTGGCTCCCGGAGAGCGGCCCGACCGTCCTCGGCCGCCGGGCCGGCTTCGGCACCGCCGTCGCCGAGGCCGTCTTCAACAGCCCGCCGCTGCGCCCCGAGGACCTGTCCTACCGGCTCGACCCCTCCGGCTACGACCCGGTCACCGGAGGCTGGGACGACTTCGGCGACCCGCTCGGCCACGAGGACGACCTCGGCCGCGGCGGCCCCCGGGAGACCCAGCCGGTCGAGTGGCTCTGGCTGCTGCACGACGACTGCGAACCGCAGACCGACGCGCTGCGCCGGCTGCTCCAGGTCGCCGACTCCACCCCCAGCGCCGCCGTGGTCGGCCCCAAGCTGCGCAGCTGGTACGACCGCCGGCAGCTGCTGGAGGTCGGCGTCAGCATCGCCCGCTCCGGCCGCCGCTGGACCGGCCTGGACCGGCGCGAGCAGGACCAGGGCCAGCACGACCAGGTCCGCCCGGTGCTCGCCGTCTCCACCGCGGGCATGCTGGTGCGCCGCGACGTCTTCGAGGAGCTCGGCGGCTTCGACAAGGCGCTGCCGCTGATGCGCGACGACACTGACTTCTGCTGGCGGGTCAACGCCGCCGGCCACCGCGTCGTGGTCGCCCCGGACGCCGTGCTCCGGCACGCCGAGGCCGCCAGCCGCGAGCGCCGCGCCATCGACTGCGGCCCCGCCCACCCGCACCGGGTGGACAAGGCCGGCGCCGTCTACACCCTGCTCGCCAACTCCAAGGGCGCGCTCTTCCCCTACGTCCTGCTCCGGCTGGTGCTCGGCACCCTGCTGCGGGTGGTCGCCAACCTGCTCGGCAAGGACCCCAAGCAGGCCTTCGACGAGCTCGCCGGCCTCGGCCACGAACTCGTCCGGCTGCCCCGCCTGCTGGCCGCCCGCAAACGCCGGGCCCGGGAGCGGGCCGCCGACGCGCTGGACGACCGGACGCTCTTCCCGGCGCCCGGCGCCACCGCCCGGCTCGCCGTCGAGGGCGTCATCGGCTCGCTCGGCATAGGGGGCGGCGACGACACCGGCGGCCGGCACGGCTCGGTCGAGGCCGGCCCCGGCGACGAGGACGCCGAGGACCTGGTCGTCGAGCAGTTCGCGCTGATCAAGAAGCTCGCCCGACGCCCGGCCCCGGTGCTGTTCGCCGCCCTGCTGGTGTTCGCCCTGGTCGCCTGCCGCGGCCTGTTCGGCGCCGGCGACCTGTTCGGCGGCGCCCTGCTGCCCGCCACCGACGGCGCGGCCGGCCTCTGGGCGATGTACGCCGACCCCTGGCACCCGGTCGGCACCGGCTCCACCGCCGCCGCGCCGCCCTACCTCGCGGTGCTGTCGATCCTCTCCTGGCTGCTGTTCGACCACGCCGACCTCGCGGTCACCCTGCTGGTCGTCCTCGCCGTCCCGCTCGCCGCGGTCAGCGCCTACCTGGTGTCCCGGCCGCTGATCGACTCCAAGCTGGTCCGCGCCTGGGCCAGCGCCACCTACGCGCTGCTGCCCGCCGCCACCGGCGCGCTCGCCCAGGGCCGGATCGGCACCGCCGTACTGGCCGTGCTCCTGCCGCCGCTGGCCCGCGCCGCCGCGATCGCCGCCGGCCTCGGCATCCGCGCCGAGAGCGCCGCCAAGGGCGCCCGACCCGGCTGGCGCCCGGTCTGGATGACGGTCCTGCTGCTCACCCTGGCCACCGCCTTCGTCCCGCTGAGCTGGGCGCTGGCCGTTCCGCTCTGCCTGGCCATGCTGGTCGTCGCGGTGGTCCGCGGCGGTGCCTTCGGCTCCGGCGCCGCCGCGCTGCGGCTGCTCGGCCTGCGCGTCCTGGTGATCCTCGCGGTGCCGGTCGGGGTGCTCGCGCCCTGGTCGGTCCAGGTGCTGACGCACCCGCAGCGGCTGCTGCTCGAAGCCGGCCTGCCCGGCCTGCACGGCACCGGGCCGTCCGCGGCCGGTCTGCTGCTGGTCAACCCGGGCGGCGCCGGGGTGCCGCCGATCTGGCTCTCCGCCGGTGTGGTGCTCGCCGCGCTGGCCGCCCTGCTGCGCGCCGACCGCCGCCGCGCGGTGCTCGCCGCCTGGGGCGCGGCCGGCGCCGGCCTGCTCTTCGCGGTCGCGGTGGCCGGCACCTCGGTGACCCCGGCCTCCGGCGGCCCGGCCGTGCCCGCCTGGTCCGGCCCGGCCACCCTGCTGGCCGGCGTCGCCCTGCTCGCCGCCGCCGCGATCGGCGCCGACGGCGCCAACGCCCGCGTCGCCGGCATCGCCTTCGGCTGGCGCCAGCCGGTCGCCGCCCTGGTGGTGGCCGCCGCCGTGCTCGCCCCGCTGGGCACCGGCCTCTGGTGGGCCGTCACCGGCGCCGACGGTCCGCTGCACCGCGGCCGCGGCTCCCAGGTGCCCGCGTTCATCGCCGAGCAGGCCGGCACCACCGACCGCTCCCGCACCCTGGTCGTCACCGGCGACCCGAAGGGCGGCTCGGTCGGCTACACGGTGGTCCGCGGCGCCGGGCTGACGCTCGGCCAGGCCGAGTCCACCGTCGACCCGGCCACCGGCACCACGGCCGGCCTGGACCGGATGGTCGGCAGCCTGCTGGCCGGCTCCGGTGCCGACCAGGCGGGCGCGCTGTCCCGCTACGGCATCGCCTACGTGCTGGTCGACCAGCCGCTGATCGGCGCCTTCAAGGACGTCCTGGACACCACCCCCGGCCTGGTCAAGGCCAACCAGGACGGCGGCGCCGCGCTCTGGCAGGTGGACGGCACCCCGGCCACCCGCGCGCTGATCACCGCCCCGGGCACCGTCCCGGTGGTGGTCCCGGCCGGCGAGCGCGACCTCGCCGCCACCCTCCCGGCCGGCCCCGAGGGCCGGGTGCTCCGGCTCGCCGAGTCCGCCGCCCCCGAGTGGCAGGCCACCCTGGACGGCACCGCCCTGGAGGCGGTCACCGTCGACGGCTGGGCCCAGGGCTTCAAGCTCCCGGCGGCCGGCGGCAAGCTGACCGTCACCCGCGAGGGCAGCCTGCTGCACACCGGCTGGATCTGGGCCCAGCTGCTGCTCGGCCTGACCGTCCTGGTGCTGGCCCTGCCCGGCCGGCGCAGCCACAAGGACGACGACCTGCCCGAGGACGTGGTCGCCGCCGCCGCGCTGGCCGCCGCCGCCCAGGCGCAGGCCCCGGCCCCCGGCAGCCGCCGGGCCCGCCGGATGGCCGAGCGCGGCGAGGGCGCCGAGGGCGAGGCCCCGGAGTCCGCCGACCCGGACGGCGGGGTGTACGACGGCCGGCCGGGCGCGATCCCGGCCCAGGCCGCCGGCGAACCCGCGGCCGGCGCGGTCCGGGCGGCCGCCGCCGCCCAGGAGGCCGAGCCGTACGCCGACCCGTACCCGGCGTACCAGCAGGCCGACCCGTACAGCTACGACCCGTACGCGGCCCAGCCGGCGGCGGGCGCGACGTACGGCGGCGGCCAGGGCTACGGCGGGCAGGACGGCTACCAGCAGGACTACCCGCAGCAGGACTACCCGCAGTACCAGCCGGACCAGCAGTACGGCTACGACGGGTACCCGCAGCCCGACCAGCAGCCCTGGGTGCCGGGGCAGCCGCAGGGCGAGCCCTACTACGAGCCGGACCCGAACGACCCGAACGGCCCGCACGGGCCGGGCCGGTACCCGCACCACCACGGATCGGGGAGCTGACCCGCGATGAAGAAGCCCGCCTTCGGCCGGAAGTCCGCCGCGCCGGACACCGCCCCGCACCCCGGGCCCGCCGAGCCCGCCGGCACCTTCGACGGCGCCGCGCAGCCCGGCGGCGCCGCCAAGCGCTCCGGCGCGGCGAAGACCACCCAGTCGCTGCTGGCCGCCGCCGTGGTGCTGGCCGCGGTGTTCGGGATCGCCCAGGCCCGCAAGCCGGCCGCCCCGGCCCGCACCGACCAGGCCACCGCCACCTCGGCGCAGGTCGAGCGGAGCACCGCGGTCTGCCCGCAGCCGCTCCAGGGCCTGACCGGCTCCACCACGCTCACCGCGTACACCCCGCCGGGCGGCGGCGAGGCCACCGGCGGCGCCGGCTGGATCTCCGACGCGGCCGCGCCCGCGACCGCGCCGACCACCGCCCCGAGCGCCGCGCCGTCGGCCGCCGGGACGGCCCCGGCCGCCTCCGGGGCCCCCGCGGCCCCGTCCGGCGCGCCCGCCGCTGCGGCCGCCGCCGACAAGAACGCGGCGCCCGCCGACGCCCGGCTCACCCTGGCCAAGCCCGGCACCCCGGTCACCGCCCCGGCCGCCAACGGCGACACCGCCCCCGGCACCGGGGCCGTCGCCACCGGCGCGCTCGCCCCCGGCTTCACCGTCACCCAGACCACCACCGTCACCGAGCAGCGCGGCCTCGGCCTGTCCGGCCTCACCTGCACGCCGTCCGGCACCAGCTTCTGGTTCGCCGGCGCCTCCACGGCCGGCGACCGCAACGACTACGTCAGCCTGGTCAACGCCGAGTCCACCGCCGCCGTGGTCGACCTCAAGCTGTACGGCGACAAGGGCCCGATCGAGAACGACGCCGCCAACGGCATCACCATCGCCCCCGGCAGCTCCCAGTCGGTGCTGCTGCCCACCATCAGCAAGGGCCAGGTCGCCGACCTCGCCGTGCACGTGGTCGCCCGCACCGGCCGGGTCGGCGCCGCCCTGCACGCCGCCGACGGCAACAAGGGCGCCGACTGGGTGCCCGCCTCCGCCGAGCCCGCGGCCACCCAGGTGCTCCCCGGCCTGCCCGCCGACACCGCGAGCGCCCGCCTGGTGGTCTGGGCCCCGCCGGAGGACGACGCCGACCTGAAGATCCAGCTCTCCGGCAAGAACGGCTGGTTCACCCCGGCCGGCAACGAGTCCATCCACGTCAAGGCCGGCATGGTGGCCGCCGTCGACCTCGGCAAGGTCACCCGCGACGAGGTCGCCGGGCTGCGCGTCTCGCCCACCGACGACAAGCACCCCACCCCGGTCGTGGCCGGGCTGCGGGTCGACCGCACCGGGCCGAACGGCAAGTCCGACGCGGCCTGGCTCAGCGGCGTGGTGCCGGTCGGCACCCGCGCCACGGTGGCCGACAACCGGGGCGGCGGCGCGTCCACGCTGTTCCTGACCTCCACCGGCGAGGCCGCCACCGTCAAGGTCACCGCCTCGGCCGGCACCGGCGGCGGCACCCCGGCGACCAAGGAGGTCCAGCTGCCGGCCGGCGGCACCGTCGCCCTCCCGGCGCCCGAGCCCACCGGGCTGAACGGCAGCTTCGCGCTCACCGTGGAGACCGTCTCCGGCGGCCCGGTCGCCGCCGCCCGGATGCTCGCGATCCCGGTCAAGGACGTGCCGATGTTCACCGTCCAGGCGCTGCGCGACGACCGCTCCAGCGTGAAGGTCCCGCAGGCCTCCCAGGACCCGGGCGTCGTCCTGCGCTGACCGGCCCGACGACACGGCGGAGGGGCCGCACCCGGCCGGGTGCGGCCCCTCGTCGGCTCTCGGCGCCCGTCGCCGGCCCCCGGAGGCGCCCGTCGGCCCCGTCGGCCGTCAGTCCTCGTCGTAGCGCGGGTCGATGGCGTCCGGGGAGAGCCCCAGCAGCTCGGCGACCTGCTCGATCAGGATCTCGTGCACCAGCGCCGCGCGGTCCTCGCGCGACTTCGCCCGGATCTCCACCGGCCGCCGGTAGACCACGATCTGGCTCTTCCGCCCCTGCTGACCCGGCGACACCCGGCCCAGCGGCACCCCGCCGTCCGGATCGGCGCCGTCCTGCTCGTGCAGCGGCACCTCCTGGACGGCGAACTCCACTTCGATCAACTGCGGCCAACGCCGTTCAAGACGCTCCACCGACTCGCGCACATAGTCGTCGAACAACTCGGAGCGGGTGAGCGAGATCGGTACCTGTGGCGGCGCCAGCGGGCCGCGCAGGCCCCTGCCGTGCCGGTCACGGTGCCGGGGGCGGCGTGAGGGGCCCGTCGATGACTGCGGTGCGGAGCTGTCCATATCACTGCCGAGGGTAGTCCTTGGACGGTCGGAAGTGGACCACCTCCGCACCAGAACGCCCGGAGCGGAAGGGGCGCGCGCGGGCGCGCGGGCCACGACACGGCACACCCTCCGGGCAGGCGGTCTTCGCTCCCCGGCGGGGAGTGCGGTACCGTCCACCCTCGTGAGCTCTGTACGTCGTTGTTCGCGGACCGCGTGCGGCCGTCCGGCCGTCGCGACGCTGACGTACGTCTACGCGGACTCCACCGCCGTCCTCGGCCCGCTCGCCACCTACGCCGAGCCGCACTGCTACGACCTGTGCGCCCAGCACGCCGAGCGCCTCACCGCCCCGCGCGGCTGGGAGGTGGTCCGGCTCGCCGCCGAGGCCGGCCCGCTGCGCCGCAGCAGCGACGACCTGGAAGCGCTCGCCAACGCCGTCCGCGAGGCCGCCCGCCCGCAGACCCCCCGTCAGGGCCGGGGCCCCGAGGGCGAGTCCACCGAGGCCGGCCGCCGCGGCCACCTGCGGGTGCTCCGCTCGCCCGACAACTGACGCCCGGCCCGCGCCTCCCGTTCCGCCCGCCCCGGTACGCTGCCCCCTACCGGGTACCGGCCGCCGCCGTGCCCGGACGTATCGTGACCAGGGGCGATCAGCCCGTCGGCCGGTCGTCGGCCGGCCGTCGACCGGTCCAGAGAACCTAGGGTGGAGCCGCAGTGCGCGACCTCAAGCAGCTCGTGAAGGCGTACGACGTCCGAGGCGTCGTCCCGGACCAGTGGGACGAGAGCCTCGCCCGCGCCTTCGGCGCCGCGTTCGTGCAGGTCACCGGCGCGACCGCGATCGTGGTCGGGCACGACATGCGCCCCTCCTCCCCGTCGCTCAGCCTGGCCTTCGCCGAGGGCGCGGCCGGCTACGGCGCCGACGTGGTGCAGATCGGCCTCTGCTCGACCGACCAGCTGTACTACGCCAGCGGCAAGCTGGACCTGCCCGGCGCGATGTTCACCGCCAGCCACAACCCGGCCCAGTACAACGGCATCAAGCTCTGCCGGGCCGGCGCCGCCCCGGTCGGCCAGGACACCGGCCTGTCCGAGATCCGCGAGCTGGTCGAGTCCTGGACCGCCGAGGACGACACCGTCACCGTGCCGGCCCGCGACGTGAAGCCCGGCGCGCTCTCCGCCCAGGACACCCTGCGCGGCTACGCCGACCACCTGCTCGGCCTGGTCGACCTCACCGCCATCCGGCCGCTCAAGGTCGCCGTCGACGCCGGCAACGGCATGGGCGGCCACACCGTGCCGACCGTCTTCGACGGCCTGCCGATCGAGCTCGTCCCGATGTACTTCGAGCTGGACGGCACCTTCCCCAACCACGAGGCCAACCCGCTCGACCCGAAGAACCTGGTCGACCTCCAGGCCAAGGTCCGCGAGGTCGGCGCCGACCTCGGCCTCGCCTTCGACGGCGACGCCGACCGCTGCTTCGTCGTCGACGAGCGCGGCGAGCCGGTCTCCCCGTCCGCCATCACCGCGCTGGTCGCCGCCCGCGAGATCGCCCGCGCCCGGGCCGCCGGCGAGGCCGAGCCGACCATCATCCACAACCTGATCACCTCCTGGACCGTCCCCGAGGTGGTCCGCGAGCTCGGCGGCAAGCCGGTCCGCACCCGGGTCGGCCACTCCTTCATCAAGCAGGAGATGGCCGTCACCGACGCCGTCTTCGGCGGCGAGCACTCCGCGCACTACTACTTCCGCGACTTCTGGCGCGCCGACACCGGCATGCTCGCCGCGCTGCACGTGCTGGCCGCGCTCGGCGGGCAGCCGGGCACGCTGTCCGCGCTCACCGCCGAGTACGACCGGTACGCCGCCTCCGGCGAGATCAACAGCACCGTCGCCGACCAGGCCGACCGGACCGCCGCCGTCCGCGCCGCCTACGCCGGCCTGGAGGGCACCACCGTCGACGAGCTGGACGGCCTCACCGTGGCCGGGCCGGACTGGTGGTTCAACCTGCGCGCCTCCAACACCGAGCCGCTGCTGCGCCTGAACGTCGAGGCCAAGGACCCGGCGCGGATGGCCGAGCTGCGCGACGGCGTGCTCGCCCTGGTCCGCGCCTGACGTACGCCCCCTGGTGCCCCGGCCGGTAGGGTTTCCTCTCGGCCGGGGCACCGCCGTGCCACCCCTCCGACACCCCCGCCATCCGAGACTGGGAGCCCGAACGCCATGAAGCTCGAATCCTTCCTGCTGGAGATCCTGGTCTGCCCGCAGTGCCGGGCCGCGCTCACCGAGGGCGGCACCGAGGAGCAGCCGGAGCTGCGCTGCACCGGTGAGACCTGCGGCCTGGTGTACCCGGTCCGCGACGGCATTCCGGTCCTGCTGGTGGACGAGGCCCGCCGCCCGGCCTGATCCTGGGGGCGGAACCGTCCGCTCCGCCCCGGCCGTCCCGACGGTCCCGCAGTCCGCAGTCCGCAGTCCCGCAGCCCTCAGCGCCCAGCCAGCAGCCGGAGGCCCGCCGCATGCTCGACGACACCCTGCTCGACGACCCGGCCGCCCTCCAGCGCGCCGACCACGACCGCGCCCTGCTCGCCCTCGCGGGCTCCGGCGCCCGGGTCCGCACCGCGCTGCGGCTCGCCGACGCGGCCGGCCTCGACCGGCTCCGCCCCGACGGCCGCCCGCGCGCCGTCCTGGTCGCCGGCCACGGCAGCGCGCTGACCGCCGGCGAGATGCTCGCCGCGCTGGCCGGGACCGCCAGCCTGGTCACCCCGCTGCCGCCGACCGACGCCGCGCCCGTCCCGCGCGCCGACCGGGCCACCGCCCGGCCGGTCTTCACCGCCGGACTGGCCTGGCAGCTCCCCGGCTGGGCCGGGCCGCTGGACCTGCTGGTGATCAGCTCCGCCGACGGCGGGGAGCGCGGCCTGGTCGCCCTCGCCGAACAGGCCTACGCGCGCGGCTGCGCGATCGTCGTCACCGCGCCCGCGGGCAGCCCGCTCGCCGAGGCCGCGCTCCAGGTCCGCGCCCTGCCGCTGCCCTTCGTCCCGGCCGCGCTCCCCGAGGACGGCGCCGCGCCGTCCGCCCCCGGCGGCAGCGAGCCCGACCTGCCCGCCGAGGACCCGGCCGCGCTCTGGGCCCACCTGACCCCGCTGCTCGCGCTCACCCAGAAGCTCGGCGTCACCCAGCTGCCGTACGACGCGCTGGACGCCACCGCCGACCTGCTGGACGCCGCCGCCGTGCGCTGCCGGCCGGACGCCGCCGCGTACACCAACCCGGCCAAGGGCCTGGCCGCCCGGCTGGCCGGGACCGTCCCGCTGCTCTGGGCGGAGGGCCCGGTGGCCGGCGCGGCCGCCACCCGGTTCGCCGCCCAGCTCGCCGACCGGGCCGGCCGCCCGGCCCTGGCCGGCCTGCTGCCGCAGGTGCTCACCGCGCACCGCGGCATGTTCACCGGGCAGCTCGGCGCGGGCGCCGATCCGGACGACTTCTTCCGCGACCGGGTCGAGGAACCGGACCCGCTGCACCTCCAGGTCCTGCTGCTGCGGCACGTCCCCGCCGCCGAGCCGTCCGGGCCGTCCGACGGTTCGGGGGAGCCGGACGGCGGCCCCGTCGAGGTGCCGGCCGACGACGAGGGCCCGCGCAGCTTCGGCGCCACCCGGGCGCACCGGCTCGCCGCCGCCCACGACGTCCGGCTCACCGAGTACGCCGGCCGCCGGCCCGAACCGCTGCACGCGCTGGCCGACCTGGTCGCGCTGACCGACTTCGCCGCCGTCTACCTGGGGCTCGCGGCCGCGCACTCCTGAGCGGGGGGCGCGGTCGCTCGCGCCGGGGTGCGGCCGTCCGGGCCGGGGTGCGCGTTGCCGCGCGGGGCCGGGGCGGCCCGGTACCGTATGCGCTCGACGACGACCGGGCCCGGGCCGCGGGCCCGGCCCCCGATGGAGGGACCTCCCCGAGCATGAGCACCGAAGGCGGTACCAAGGCGCTGGTCGCGGCGCTGACGGCGAACCTGGGGATCGCGGTGAGCAAGTTCGTCGCCTTCGCGTTCTCCGGCTCCTCGTCGATGCTCGCCGAGGGCGTCCACTCGCTGGCCGACTCCGGCAACCAGGTGCTGCTGCTGGTCGGCGGCAAGCGGGCGCAGCGCGCCGCCACCCCCGAGCACCCGTTCGGCTACGGGCGCGAGCGGTACATCTACGCCTTCCTGGTGTCGATCGTGCTGTTCAGCGTCGGCGGCATGTTCGCGATCTACGAGGGCTACGAGAAGATCGCCCACCCGCACGAGCTGGAGAACTGGTACTGGCCGGTGGGCGTGCTGGTCTTCGCGATCGCGCTGGAGGCCTGGTCCTTCTTCACCGCCTTCCGCGAGGCCGTCAAGGACAAGGGCGCGCACGGCTGGCCCGCGTACATCCGCCGGGCCAAGGCGCCCGAGCTGCCGGTCGTGCTGCTGGAGGACACCGGCGCGCTGATCGGCCTGGTGCTCGCGCTGTTCGGCGTCGGGCTGACCGCGATCACCGGGGACGGCGTCTGGGACGGCGTCGGCACGCTGTCCATCGGCGTGCTGCTGATCGTCATCGCGATCGTCCTGGCGGTGGAGACCCGCTCGCTGCTGCTCGGTGAGTCGGCCCACCCGGAGGTGGTGGCGCAGATCCGGGACGCGCTGGTCGACCACGACTCGGTCGACCGGGTCATCCACATGCGGACCCTGCACCTCGGCCCGGAGGAGCTGCTGGTCGCCGCCAAGATCGCGGTGCCGGCCGACGCCACCGCGGCCGAGGTCGCCGCGGCGATCGACGCGGCCGAGGCCCGGGTCCGGCGCGCGGTGAAGATCGCCCGGGTGATCTACCTGGAGCCGGACATCTACAGCGCCGAGAAGGAGGCCCAGGGCGACGACCCGAGCGCCACCCCCGGCGGGCCCGTCCCCGACGGCGTGCACTGAGGATCCGCGCGCCCGGGGCGGGAGCGGATGCGCGCGTGGGCGGCCGAAAACGGCCGTACCGGGCCGCCGACCGGGGGCCTCGGTGTAGATTCGTCCCCAGAGCCAGAACGTCGCTGCTGATGGCGGTCGATCGGCGGCCCGCACCCGCGAGGGCGCGCGCCGGTCGAGGGAGAGAGGTCCTCCGACGGTTTGTGCCGAACAGCAGGGGCACCGCTCCGTCCCACGGACCGGGCGCCCCGGCGTCGTCGTGTACGCGTGCCCGCGGGCACCGGTGCCGTCGAGCCGTGCTGTGACGCACCCCCAAGGACCTTTGGCCACGCCCCACCCCCATCCGCGAGGAGCAGACGCATGTCGACCGACATCACCGGTGACTTCAAGGTCGCCGACCTTTCCCTGGCCCCGTTCGGCCGCAAGGAGATCCAGCTCGCCGAGCACGAGATGCCCGGCCTGATGTCCATCCGCGCCGAGTACGCCGCCTCCCAGCCGCTGGCCGGCGCCCGGATCATGGGCTCGCTGCACATGACCGTGCAGACCGCCGTCCTGATCGAGACCCTCACCGCGCTCGGTGCCGAGGTCCGCTGGTGCTCCTGCAACATCTTCTCCACCCAGGACCACGCCGCCGCGGCCATCGCCGTCGGCCCGAACGGCACCCCGGAGAACCCGCAGGGCGTGCCGGTCTTCGCCTGGAAGGGCGAGACCCTGGACGAGTACTGGTGGTGCACCGAGCAGGCGCTCACCTGGCCGAACGGCCAGACCCCCAACATGATCCTGGACGACGGCGGTGACGCCACCCTGCTGATCCACAAGGGCGTCGAGTTCGAGAAGGCCGGCGCCGCGCCGGACCCGTCCACCGCGGACAACGACGAGTTCCGGATCATCCTGGAGCTGCTCAACCGCACCCTGGTCGAGACCCCGAACAAGTGGACCGAGGTCGCCGCCACCATCAAGGGCGTCACCGAGGAGACCACCACCGGCGTCCACCGCCTGTACGAGATGCACCGCGACGGCAAGCTGCTGTTCCCGGCGATCAACGTCAACGACTCGGTCACCAAGTCGAAGTTCGACAACAAGTACGGCTGCCGCCACTCGCTGATCGACGGCATCAACCGCGCCACCGACGTCCTGATCGGCGGCAAGGTCGCGGTCGTCTGCGGCTACGGCGACGTCGGCAAGGGCTGCGCCGAGTCGCTGCGCGGCCAGGGCGCCCGGGTCATCGTCACCGAGATCGACCCGATCTGCGCGCTGCAGGCCGCGATGGACGGCTACCAGGTCACCACCCTGGACGAGGTCGTGGAGATCGCCGACATCTTCATCACCACGACCGGCAACAAGGACATCATCATGGCCTCGCACATGGCCCGGATGAAGCACCAGGCCATCGTCGGCAACATCGGCCACTTCGACAACGAGCTCGACATGGCCGGCCTGGCGAAGCTCCCGGGCGTCGTCAAGACCGAGGTCAAGCCGCAGGTCCACGAGTGGCGCAAGGAGGACGGCCGCACCATCATCGTCCTCTCCGAGGGCCGCCTGATGAACCTGGGCAACGCGACCGGCCACCCGTCCTTCGTGATGTCCAACTCCTTCGCGAACCAGACGATCGCCCAGATCGAGCTGTTCACGAAGACCGAGCAGTACCCGATCGGCGTCTACGTCCTGCCGAAGCACCTGGACGAGAAGGTCGCCCGCCTGCACCTCGACGCGCTGGGCGTGAAGCTCACCACGCTGAGCCAGGAGCAGGCCGACTACATCGGCGTCCCGGTCGAGGGCCCGTACAAGGCCGAGCAGTACCGCTACTGATGCGGTGACGGTCTGACGGCCTGACGGCCCGATGAAACGGCACGGTGGCCGGCGCCCCCTCCCCTGTGGAGGGCGCCGGCCACCGTGGGTTCCGGGGCGGGTCAGCGGACGAAGTCGACGGTCCAGCCGGCCGGGTCGGTGCCCAGCCCGGTCACGCGGTCCAGCCAGCCCTGGAGGCCGCCGGCCGCGGCGAACGGGGCGGGGCCGTCGGTCGACTGCACGCAGAGGCGCAATCCCTCTTGGCTCTTGCACGCCTTGGGGAGTTCGGCCGGGGGGAACTGGGAATCCTGCTGCGGGCCGTACTCCGGGTCGGGCTCGACGTCGGGCCGGACCTCGATGCTGAGCTGGGCGTCGCCCAGCGCGTAGTCGACATGGGTCACCCACGGGAGCCCCAGGCTGGGTACGGGGCCCACGTCGAAGTACACGGCGGTCTGCCGGTAGCCCGCGGGAACGCCCTTGAGGGTAAACGGCAGGGAGGCGGTCTTCCGACCGGTCCGGACGCCGGCCGCGACCCGGGGCAGCAACTCCTCCAAGGCGACCTGGTCCAGGGAGACGCTGGTCAGGTCGGCCCAGCGGCCGTCCGGGGTCCGGAATCGGAGGGTGCGCTGGCCACCGGGGCCGGTCGGGGTGTCAGGAGCACTGCCGAGCCAGTACGCCGGGTGTCCGTTCACCGGAGTGGTCTTGATCAGGTGCGTCTGGACGTTCCCGTCCGGCACCGGCGGCTTCTCGTCCGGCGAGTAGACGTGCAGGGAGATCTGGGGGTTGAACGGGTTGCCGTTGCCCAGCTTCTGGCCGTAGGCCATGATGCTCCGCTTCGAGGGCGTGCTGGCGTCCGTCACGGTGTACGAGTACTGGTCGAAGCCGGCGGGCAGCCAGCCGAAGGTCACGTTGATCGTCATCGCGTCGTCGCCGGTGACCGGACCGAAGCGGGGAAGCCCGGGCGCGCCGTCGGCGGTGCGCGTGGTCCAGGTGTCCTGGTCCCCGGACGGCAGCACGGCGCCGACGAGCGACACGCCGAGGACCACCGCTGCCACCGCGCCCAGCACCCCGGCCCGGCGGCGCCGCAGCCGGGACCGGCCGGTGCGGATGGCCCAGGCGGTGTCCAATCGGCTCGGGGGTGCGGGCGCGTCGGCGAGGGCGGTGAGCCCGGTGGCCAGGCGGGTTCCGTACTGATCGGCATCGGCATCGGCGTGGTCGTGGGTGTGGTCGTCGGGGCGGTCGTGGGTGCGGTCGGTCATGACGCGGTTCCTTCTGTCTCGGTCGGCACCGGGATCCGAACGGCGCGGAGTCCGTGGAAGTCCTCCTGGACCTGCCCCGGGTCGAGGCCCCGGCGCATCGCGTCGAGGCCCCGGGCGGACTGGCTCTTGACGGTGCCCGGGGAGCACTCCAGCGCGGCGGCGGTCTGCTCGACCGTCAGGTCGCAGTAGTAGCGGAGCACCACCGTGGCCCGTTGTCGGGGCGGCAGCGCGGCGAGGACGCGGTGGAGGTCGACCGAGGCGTCGACGTCCGGCGCGGTGACGGCCTTCTCCGGGACCGTCTCGGTACCGCGCCGGGCGGTCCAGCGCCACCACGGGGAGCGCTGCTCGGCGAGGAAGGTGTTCAGCAGGACGGTCCGCGCGTAGCCGTCCAGGTTCTCCACCCCGGAGAGTCGGCCCCAGCGGACGTACAGCTTGGTGACGGCCTCCTGGACCAGGTCGTCCGCACGGTGCCAGTCACCGCAGAGCAGGTAGGCCACCTTGCGGAGCCACGGCGCCCGAGCCGCGACGAATTCCGTGAACTCGGCGTCGCGGGTCTGCTTCGCCATCGATGGACGCTCCCTTCCGGGGCACCGCGGTCGCGGCGCACACCTCCCTGATGCGGGGCGCTCGAGAGAGGTTGCACGAGGGTTCGAACCGGTTCGACGGCGTTGGTCGGTCCGGACGTAGGCTTCGGGCATGCCCAACGGCCGGTACTCGCTCCACGACACCCATGACCACGTGCTGCTCGGCGAGGAGCGCTTCAGCTGCGCGCCCGGCCCGGCGGGCTGGCGGTACGTGTCCAAGACCTACGCGCCGGACGGCCGGGTCCTCGGCACCGTGGACCTCACCGTGGACTCGCGCTCCCGGCCGCTGCGGATGGAACTGCGGGCCGGCGGCTGGCAGGTCCGGGGCGGCGCGGTCGACGGGGTCGCCTGGGTGCGGGCCGATGTCGCCGACCCGGCCGGTGAGCAGGCGGTCGAGGGGCACGACCGGGCGCACGGCTTCGCCGGGCGCTCGCCGGCGTTCCTGGTCGCCACCGCGCGGATGCTGCGGCTGCGGGAGGGCGCGAGCGCCCGGGTCCGGCTGGTCGCCTTCACCGAACCGGTGCTGGCGCCGCGCACCTTCGACCAGGGGTGGCTGCTGGAGGGCGTCGAGTCGCACGCCACGGACTCGGGGCCGCTGCTGGTCGAGCGGTACCAGGTGGCGGACCTGGAGACGGGCGAGCAGCAGGTGGTGCACCTGGCCGGGGACGTGGTGCTGGCCGCGGGCGGGATCGAGCTGGAGGAGCTGGAGTCGCCGCCGAACGCCTGGCCGTCCTGGGACGGGGTCGACGGGGTCGACGAGGACTGACAGGGACTGGCGAGGCCTGATGGGCCTCAGGCGGGCGGGGCGAAACCGGTGCCGGGGGCGGGCGGCGTGCTCGGCGGCGCGGCCGGCGGAGCGCTCGGCGGCGTGGGCGTGGCCGACGCGGTCGGCGGGTACGGCAGGTGCGGCTGGACCTGCGGCTGGGGGAACGGCTGCTGCCCCATCGCCTGAGCCTGGGCGGCCTGCGCGTGCTGCTGGGCCTGCAGCTGTGCCTGCTGCCGGGCCTGCTGGAAGGCGTGGCCCTGCGCCCGCTCCCACTCGCGGCGCTGGCGCTCGGTCAGCACCGCGCCCAGGTACGCCGCCGGGTGCACCCCGTACGGGACCGGGTGGCCGGTGCGGGCCGCCAGGTCGTCCGCGAGCCGGGCCGACATCTGGTGGGCGACCGCCTGGTCCAGCTCGCCGATCCGTCCGAGCAGCTGCCGGATGGCCAGCCAGAGCGGCTCCGGCACGGCGGAGAGGTCCAGCGCGACCAGCTCGCCGCCGATCGCCTGCAGCAGCTGCGGGTTCACCGGCGGCAGCGCGGCCGCCGCGCCGCCCCCACCGGGCACCCGCTCGCGGACCACCAGCGTCCCCGCGAAGATGTCGCCCAGCCGCTTGCCCTCCGAGGACACCACCGAGCAGACCACCGCCGGCACGCCGAACGCCACGATGATCTCCAGGAAGCCGACCAGCCCGCGCACCAGCGAGTGCCGGAACCGCACCGGCCCGCCGTCGCTGCGCACCACCCGGAGCCCCAGTGCGGCCTTCCCCAGCGAACGTCCGCGGGTCAGCGTCTCGATGATGACCGGCAGGGCGACCAGGAAGAAGACGGTCAGTCCGATGGTCGTCGCGGCCACCGCCGCGCCGTCCAGGTCCACCAGGACGAAGCTCATCACCAGGGTCGTCGCCAGCAGGCCGACGATCTGCACGGCGAGGTCCAGCGCGATCGCCAGCGCCCGGCTCGGAAGCTTCGCCGCGCGCAGGCCGAGGACGACCGCCTCACCCGTCACCAGGTCGCTCAAGACACCCGTCCGTTCCCGTCGATGCTTCGTGGTTCGCGGCTCGTGGGCGGGGAATCCGGTGGATCGCCCCCACGATCCCGTGATCTGCTGCCCGTCAACATACGGGGCTCCCGAGCCGGTCGGAAAGGGAGGTCCCGGCGGCCGGTGCGCCGCCCCGCCCTGGCATGCTGGGCCCACTTGTCCGCACCCGCCCGACCGCGCGCCCCGCGCCGACCATGGAGCCGCCGCATGGACCTGGACGTCTTCGTCGCCACCCACCAGGGGGAGTGGGCCCGGCTGGACGCCCTCACCAGAAGGCGGCGCCTCACCGGTGAGGAGGCGGACGAGCTCGTCTCCCTCTACCAGCGGGTCACCGGCCACCTGGCCAAGGTCCAGGCCGCGGCGCCCGACCCGACCCTCGAAGGCCGGCTCACCAGCCTGGTCTCCCGCGCCCGGGACGCGGTTACCGGCACCCGGACCAGCGGCTGGCGCGACGTCGCGCGCTACTACACCGTGAGCTTCCCCGCCGCGCTCTACCACTCGCGCCGCTGGTGGCTGCCGGTCGCGGTGCTCTCCCTGGTCGCCACCGCCCTGGTCGCCTGGTGGGTGGCCGGCCACCCCGAGGTCCGCAACAGCCTGGCCGCGCCGGCCGAACTCCGCGAGATGACCAGGCCCGGCGGTGCCTACGAGGCCTACTACTCCGACCGTCCCGCCAGCTCGTTCGCCGCCCAGGTCTGGACGAACAACGCCTGGATCGCCGTGCAGTGCCTGCTCTACGGCGTGGTGCTCGGCCTGCCGGTGCTGTGGGTGCTGTGGAGCAACGTCCTCAACCTCGGACTTGGCGTCGGCCTGATGGCGTCCGCCGGCCGGCTCGACGTCTTCCTCGGCCTGCTGATCCCGCACGGCCTGCTGGAACTGACCGCCGTCTTCGTCGCCGGCGGCCTGGGCCTGCGTCTCGGCTGGACCATCATCGACCCCGGCCCGCGTACCCGCGGGACCGCCCTCGCGGAACAGGGCCGCGCCATCATCGGCATGGGAATCGGTCTGGCCACCGTCCTCGCGGTGTCCGGAATCCTGGAAGCCTTCGTGACCCCGTCCGGTCTGCCGACCTGGGCGCGGATCTCGATCGGCGCGCTGGCCGAGGTCGCCTTCCTCTTCTATGCGCTCGTCCTGGGTCGAAAGGCCGCCGCGACCGGCGAGACCGGCGACCTGGAGGCGGCCGACCGGGCGGACCTTCAGCCGGTCGCCGCGTGAGCCGATGTGATCGACAGGCCTCTGACCTGCTAGTCTCCTCGCATCTCAGCCAAACCCATTGACGGGGTAAGGGTGGGCTAGTAGGTTTGAACGGTTGGGACCGACTGGACAACAGTCAGGCTCAGGCGTTAGTGTCTACGACACCGCCGAGTCGAGGTGAGTGCGCTTTTCGAATGCGCGCCCTCTCCGATGAGGTAAATCCCGGAACTGAGCACACCAAAGCCTTTGATAGGCTTCGGAGCGAAGTTGCAGGAAATCCCCTCCAGCGGGAATTCAGAGAAACGAAAGCCGGTCAAACCGGCCGCGAAGATCTGCTAAGCTGGAAACACGAAAGAACGAAGCGCCCGGAGGGCCGGTGTGAAAGCCGCCTGAAGGAAGCGTCCGTTCCTTGAGAACTCAACAGCGTGCCAAAAGTCAAC
>NZ_JBFBDO010000057.1:0-54885 GCF_040683335.1 Kitasatospora sp. NPDC093806 | reverse complement strand
CCCGACAGCTGGTCCGACCCGGTGGTCCGGGACGCCCCGCCACCACCCTGGGGCGGCCACCCTCGGGGGGTGGCCGCCCCACCCACGGGGCACCCACCACCCACGCGCGGCCGCACCCGCCCGCCACCCGCTACCCACCGCCACCCTCGGGGCGGCCACCCTTGCGGGGTGGCTGCCCCGACTACCGGGCACCCATCACCCCACCTGCGGCCGCACCCCTCCGCCCGCCACCACCCACCACCCGCCGGCACCCTTAGCCGGCCACCCTCGAGGGGTGGCCGCCCCACCCACGGGGCACCCACCGCTCACCTGCGGGCGCACCTGCCCGCGCTCCACCACCCGCCGCCACCTTGGGGGGCGGCCACCCTTCGGGGGGCTGCTCCGACCATGGGGCATCCGCCACCCGCCCGCGTGCGGGCGCACCCGCCCCGCGCTTTGCCGCCCGCTTCCCGTCACCTCCTCTGGGGCGACCGCCCCGACCATGGGGCATCCGCCACCGGCGTATGGGCGTCTCCCGTTCGTGCCCCACCACCCGTCGGCAGCCTCGGGGTGGCAGTGAGGGGATGGCATCCCCCGGCCCGGCGCTCCCGTACGGGGGTGCCCGCCCGCCGGCGTGGGGCTTGTGCCCGTGGGTGAGTCGTGTGGGCGCGACCGGGTGGGGGCGGCCGCTGCACCCACCCGGTCGGTCCTCGGCTCGACCCGGCCCGACGTCTTGATGACCTCCTTCCCTCCGGGGCCTGTCCTGTCCTCGTCCGTCCTCCTTCCTGCCGCCGGGCTCAGTGCGGCGGCATCGGTTGCCAGAGGCACCCGCAGTGCGGGTGGCCCTTGAGCCGTAGGCGTCGGGGCATGCCGTCGACGGCGGAGAGCTCGCACCAGCCGTCGATGCTGGGCGGGTGGCCGCCGTCCAGGAAGACCTGGACGTGCAGCGCCGCCAGCCCGGCGACCGAGGTCGCGAGCGCGGTGTCGCAGGCGGGCGTCGGCGCCCGCCCGGGGCCGTTCTCGGAGAGCTGGGTGAGGATCCGCGACCAGGCGGCGTCCTCGTCCTCCCGGGTCAGCACCAGGCAGTGGCCGCAGGCCGACCTGCCCGGCACGACCAGCGGCCCGACCACCCCGTACTCCTCCACCACCCCGACGTACAGGTGGGGCACCCCGGCCCGGAGCAGTTCGCGGGCCTGGGGCGTGCCGCCGGCGAACGCCCCGCTGCCGTCCCGGGGCGCCAGCACCACCAGGTCGGGCAGCCCCGGTCTGGGCCGGTGGCCGCGCTGGGACGGGCGCCGGGCCGAGGCCCGGTCGACGGCCTCGCGGGCGGCGGTGGCCCGGAGTCGGCCGACGTCCGTCGGCGGCAGGCCGGCGGGGGCGCAGTCCCCGGGCGCGACCCGGCCGGAGTCCACCACGGTGACGGTGCCGATGCCGCCCGCCGCGAGGACGGCGGCGACGGCCGCCCCGACCCGGCCCGCGCCGCGGACCTCGACCGCGTGGTCGGTCCGCTGGGCCAGGACGGCGGGCGCGGTGCCCGGGGTGGAGTGGATCAGGGAGAGCGAGGCGAGGTCGGGCCCGAGCAGCTCGCGGTGCGGCTGCGGGAAGCGGGCCAGCGCGCCGTCGGCCGCCTCGGCGTCGTCGAGCACCCCGGCCTCCTCCAGCAGGTCGAGCAGGGAGTCGGCCGGGTCGCGCCCGAAGCCGATCCGCTCGCCCTCGGCGAGGAGGGTCGGGCGGTCGCGGGTGCCGTCGACGAGGTCGAGGAACTCGCGGACGGTCTTGTCGGCGGCGTGGGCGAGGACGCCCGCGTGCTGGGAGATGGTGCCGAACTGGAGGGTGTCCGAGTCCCGCCAGCTGCGGGAGAGGGCGGGCTTGAGGGCGAGGCGCACGGTGGTCTTCCTTCCGACGGTTTCCGGACGGTCGACGGCAGCATGCCCGATCGAGGCGACGGGGTGCGGTTGGTTGTCCACAGGCAAGGTCACATGATCGGATGATCCGTTCGCATGCCCTGTGGATAACTTGACGTCCGGTCCGAGGTCGTATTCCGGACACCCGTTGTCGGCCTTTCGTTCCCGATCGCTCCACGAAACATTTCGGCCATGGCAGCGGACTTCTGTCGGGGGTACCGGGTAACGTCGTGTGCCATGGCAGCCGAACGGGACTCCCATCCCTCGGCGTCGCCTCGGCGTGCCCGTGCAGCGTCCGGGTCGCAAGTGGCGGCGCCGAGTACGCGTGGGCGTCCGGAGCAGCAAGCTCCGGAGCAGCAGCCGGGGGCCGCGCGGGAGCCGCTGGACCGTTCCCGGGTGGAGGTGCGGCGCAGCGCCCGCCGGAGCCGGACGGTGTCCGCCTACCGCGAGGGCGACCGCACGATCGTGCTGATCCCGGCCCGGATGTCGCACGCGGAGGAGCAGCGCTGGGTCGCGCAGATGCTGGAGAAGCTCGCCGCCCAGGAGAGCCGCCGGGTGCTCGGTGACGACGCGCTGGTGGCGCGGGCCCGGGAGCTCTCGGCGGAGTTCCTGGGTGGTCGGGCCCGGCCGGCGCAGGTCCGCTGGGTGACCAATCAGAACTCGCGCTGGGGCTCGTGCACTCCCAGCGAGCGGACGATCCGGCTGTCGCACCGGCTGCAGGGCATGCCGGAGTACGTGGTCGACTACGTGCTGCTGCACGAGCTGGCGCACCTGCTGGTGCCGGACCACGGTCCGGACTTCTGGGCGCTGCTGGAGGCGTATCCGCGGACGGAGCGGGCGCGGGGCTATTTGGAGGGTGTGGTCTCGGCGGCGCGGCTGCCGCACATCCCGGGGGCCCGGCACGCGGGTCCGCCGGAGTCCGGCCCGGAGGCCGCCTGCGGCTGACGGGGCCGGCGGGGCGGTCGGAGGGGGAGGGACACGAGCGGAAGAGGGGCGCGGGCCGTGGTGGCCCGCGCCCCTCTCGTCGTTCGGACGCCCTTGAGTGCTTCGGTCAGCCGGTGAGGGCGCGGGCCCGGGCGACGAGGTCGCGGACCGACTGGTCGGTCAGCTCGGGGAGCCCGTCGAAGTCGAACCAGCGCAGGTCGAGCGACTCCTCGCTGATCAGTTCCCGGGCGCCGGGCGGGGCCACCGCGATGTACTGGACGTCGAGGTGGGTGTTCTCCGGGCGGTCCTTGCCGGTGCAGCGGACCTGGTGCCGGTCGAGCTTGACCGGCACTGGCACGCCGTCCCGGGTGAGCAGGGCGAGGTCGGGGATGCCGGACTCCTCGGTGGCCTCGCGCAGCGCGGCCGAGGCGAGGTCGCGGTCGCCGGGCTCGCAGTGGCCGCCCATCTGCAGCCAGCGGCCGACCTTGGGGTGCAGGGTGAGCAGGACACGTCCGGCGACGGGGTCGACGACCGCGGCGCTGGCGGTGATGTGGGCGGGCAGGCAGGAGCGGTACAGGCCGTCGGGCTGGTCGGCGAGGTGCCGCAGGTAGTCGAGGCGCAGTCGTTCCTGCTCGGGTTCGGCGGGCCGCCAGTCGCCCAGGGCGCGGACCGCGTCGGCGTGCAGCGCGCCGGCGGTCTCGGGAGTGCCGGTCTCGGGGGTGCCGGTCTCGGTGGCCGTCATGCGGTGGGCTTGCCCTTTCCGTCCTCGTCGTCGTCGCTCTTCGTCAGGTCGGGCTTGCCCGCGGCTCCGCCCGCCGCTCCGCCCGCGGCGGCCTCGCCGAGCAGCTTGTCGATGGCGTCGAAGTCGATGCCGCCCTCCAGGTCGCCGGCGGCGCCCCGGTGCACGAAGGCGTCCGGGTCGTCGAGGTCGGCGGCGGTGGGGAGCATGTCCGGGTGCTGCCAGAGGTCGTCGCGGCCCTCGATGCCGCGGGCGTCGGCGAGCAGCGCCCAGAGCCGGGCGGCGTCGCGCAGCCGGCGCGGGCGCAGTTCGAGGCCGACCAGGGTGGCGAAGGTCTGCTCGGCGGGCCCGCCGGCGGCGCGGCGGCGGCGGACGGTCTCGCGCAGCGCGCCGGCCTGCGGCAGGTGGGGCTCGGCGGCGGCGTGCACGACGGCGTCGACCCAGCCCTCGACGAGGGCGAGCGCGGTTTCGAGGCGGGCGAGGGCGGCCTTCTGCTCGGGGGTGTCCTCGGGCTGGAGCAGGCCGCCGGCCAGGGCCTCCTGGAGGGCCTCGGGGTTGCTCGGGTCGAGCTGGCCGACCAGCTCCTCCATCCGGGAGCTGTCGACCTTGATGCCGCGGGCGTAGGCCTCGACGGCGCCGAGGAGGTGGGCGCGCAGCCACGGCACGTGGGCGAAGAGGCGCTGGTGGGCGGCCTCGCGCAGGGCGAGGTAGAGCCGGACCTCGTCGGCGGGGACGTTGAGGCCCTCGCCGAACTCGGCGACGTTCTGGGGCAGCAGCGCGGCCTTGCCGGCCGGGGCGAGCGGCAGGCCGACGTCGGTGGAGCCGACGACCTCGCCGGCGAGCGCGCCGAGGGCCTGGCCGATCTGGGTGCCGAACATGGCGCCGCCCATGGAGCGCATCATGCCCATCAGCGGGCCGGCCATGGCCTGCATCTCCTCGGGCAGGACGCCGCCCATGGCGTTGCCGACGCGCTCGGCGACCGGGTCGACGAGGTCCTTCCAGACCGGGAGGGTGGCCTCGATCCACTCGGCGCGGCTCCAGGCGACGGCGGTGCCGGCTCCGGAGGGGAACTCGGTGGCGCCGTCGAGCCAGAGGTCGGCGAGGCGGACGGCCTCGGCGACGGCGGAGCGCTCGGCGGCGCTGACCGAGCGGTCCTTGCTCTTGCCCTCGACGGGCTCGGCGACGACGGTCTGCCGGGCGATGTCCTTGGCGAGCTCCCAGTTCACCGGGCCGCCCTCGAAGGAGAGCATCTGGCCGAGCTGCTGGAAGGCGGCGCCGAGGTCGTTGGGGTTGAGGCCGCCGAACATCGCGGCGAACGGGTTGTCGGCGGAGCCGGCGCCGGGGGCACCGGGCGTCCCGGGGGCGCCGGGCATGCCGGGCATCCCGGGCAGGCCCATGCCGAAGAGGGCGCCGAGCGGGTTGCCGCCGGTGAAGCCGAAGGACTGCGGGCCGCTCTGCCCGCCGTCGCTCTGCTCCTTCTTCCGGTCCTGCTGCTCGTCGCCGGGCTTGGCCTTGCCGTCCTCGGGCTCCTCGGGCGGAACGCCGAATCCGAAGGGAAGGTCGCTCACGGGGTCCTCGATCCGGTCGGCCGTCATACGGGGTGGTGGCGGTGAAATCTGGTGCCCGGGGCGGTCGGTGGAGTGGGGGGACTCCCGGCCGGCGGGCGGCTCCCGGGCGGCTGGCCCGCGCCGGGTGCAACGCCGGGCCTTCGCCTCGGGCAGGATGGACGTACGTGACACACGTACGTACGCACATAAGCTAACCGTGGAGGATGGCCGGTGAGTTCCCCGCCCTCGGACGTTCGCTCTGGGCTGACCGGAGGAGAGGACGCCCTGGACACCACGGCGTCGCCGCCTCCAGCCTATGCCGGAAGACCGCTGACCGTGGCGGTCACGGGTGCCGCCGGGGTGCTCGGCGAGCGGGTCGCGGCCCGCCTGGTCGCCTCGCCGGGGGTGCGCAAGGTCCTGGCCGTCGACGACCGGCGCGGTGAGGTGCCGGGGGTGCAGTGGCGGGTCCTGGACGTGCGGGACCCGGCGGTGGCCGAGCGGCTGGCCGGGGTGGACGTGGTGGTCCACCTGGCGATGGACCTGGGCATGGAGTCGGACCCGCGGGCGCGCAGCGCCTACAACGTGCGGGGCGCGCAGACGGTGCTGACGGCGGCCGCGGCGGCCGGGGTGCACCGGGTGGTGCTGTGCACGTCGGCGATGGTCTACGGCGCGCTGGCGGACAACGAGGTGCCGCTGGCGGAGGACTCGGAGCTGCGGGCGACCGAGGAGGCCTCGCTGGTCGGGGACCTGCTGGAGATCGAGCGGCTGGCCCGGCGGGCGCCGCGGGCGCACCCGGGCCTGCAGGTGACGGTGCTGCGCCCGGCGGTGGTGGTCGGTCCGGGCGTGGACACGGTGCTGACCCGGCACTTCGAGGCGCCCCGGCTGCTGGTGGTGGCGGGGTCGCGGCCGTGCTGGCAGTTCTGCCACGTGGACGATCTGGCGGCGGCGCTGGAGTACGCGGCGCTGGGCCTGGTCGAGGGCGAGGTGACGGTCGGCTGCGACGGCTGGCTGGAGCAGGAGGACGTGGAGCGGCTGTCGGGGATCCGGCGGATGGAGCTGCCGGCCTCGCTGGCGCTGGGGACGGCGGCGCGGCTGCACCGGCTGGGGCTGACGCCGGCGCCGGCCGGGGACCTGGCGTACACGATGTACCCGTGGGTGGTGTCGGGGAGCCGGCTGCACGAGGCGGGCTGGCGGCCGGCGCACACCAACGAGGAGGTGCTGGCGGAGCTGCTGGCGCAGGTGTCCGGGAAGCACGCGGTGGCGGGACGGCGGCTGGGCGGCAAGGAGGCCGCGACGAGTCTGGGCGCGGCGGGGGCGACGGTGGCGCTGGTGGGTACGGCGGCGCTGGTGCGGCGGGCGCGCAAGCGGCGTCGGTTCTGACGCGGCCCGGTCTGACGCGGTCGGGCCCCGGGGGGCCTCCCTCCCCGGGGCGTTGTTCTCACGATGCGAAATTTCACAGTCGTGATACGGAAGCCCCCTGCCCAAGCCCGCCGGGGATGGGCAATCATGGGGGCATGTCCGAGAACCTCGACCCGATCCGCCTGCTCGCCATCCGCGACACCCCGCTCTCGCTCGACGAGGTGTACGAGGCGGTGGGCGACGACGCGGCCGGCGGGACGACCGTCTTCGTCGGGACGGTCCGCGACCACGACGGCGGCAAGCAGGTCTCCGCGCTGGAGTACAGCTGTCACCCGTCGGCGGAGCAGGAGCTGCGCCGGGTCGCCGAGAAGGTCGTCGCCGACTTCCCGGTGCGGGCGCTGGCCGCGGTGCACCGGATCGGCCGGCTGGAGATCACCGACAAGGCGGTGATCGTCGCGGTCTCCTGCGCCCACCGCGGGGAGGCGTTCGCCGCGGCCCGCCGGCTGATCGACGACCTCAAGCACGAGGTGCCGATCTGGAAGCACCAGGTCTTCGCCGACGGCGCGGAGGAGTGGGTCGGCGCCGGGAACTGCTGAGCCAGGCTCAGGCGTCCTCACGGCGCAGGCGCGCCGCCGTCTCACTCGAACGGGTGTGGGGCGCTGCGCCGGATACTCCCTGGCAGTGAGCCGATCGGCCGTCCCGTAACCCGGAAGGCGTCGTCAACGTTGTCCGCCGGAGTGGTTAATCTGCTCATAGACACGACGAGCTGGGAGTACTGAGATGGCTGTGCTCGCCTGGTTGATTCCGTTCTGCGTCGCCGCGGTGGTCGCCACCGTCTGGGCGGGCTGGGCCCAGCGGGCCCCGAAGGCCACCGGCGATCCGGCCTCACTGGCCGAGCACAAGCGGTTCATGGCCGCGATGGAGCGCACCACCGCCGGTTCCGCCCCGGGCGAGCGCTCCGGCCGGTAGCCCGCCGGGCGTGCGGTCGGCCGCGTCCCGTACTGTCGAGGCATGCCACGCCGCTCTGCGACGATGCTCGCCGCCACCCTGCTGCTCATAGCGCTGCTCTGCGCGTCGGTGCTGATGAAGGTGCCGTACACGGAGATGAGCCCGGGCCCGACGTACGACACGCTCGGGGTGCAGGAGAAGACGGGGACGCCGGTGATCACCATCACCGGCCACGAGTCGTACCCGACGAGCGGGCACCTCAACATGACGACCGTGCAGGTCACCGGCGCCAAGTACGAGCCGAGCCTGGTCAACGCGGTGATCGGGTGGCTGCGCGACGACGTGCTGGTGGTCCCGCACGACAACGTCTACCCGAAGGGCCAGAGCGACGCCGACGCGAAGCGGCAGAACGCCGAGGAGTTCGCGCTCTCCGAGGACCACGCCCGCACCGCGGCGCTCAAGCAGCTCGGCATCCCGATGGGCAGCGAGCTGATCGTCCAGACCGTGACCGCCGGTCTCCCGGCCGAGGGCCGGCTGCACGCCGGCGACCAGATCGTGGCGGTGGACGGCACCCCGGTCGCGGACGCGGAGGGGGTCGCCAAGGCGGTCACCCGGCACCAGCCCGGCGAGTCGGTGGTCTTCAGCGTGGTGCCGCGGGTCAAGGAGGGCTCCGCCGAGCCGGGGGTGCGCACCGACATCACCGTCCCGACCGCGAAGTCGCCGGACACCGGTGCCGCGGTGGTCGGCATCCGCCCGGGCCTCAAGCACACCTACCCGTTCCGGATCGACATCGGGCTGCAGGACGTCGGCGGGCCGAGCGCGGGCCTGATGTTCTCGCTCGGCATCATCGACAAGCTGACGCCCGGCGACCTCACCGGCGGAAAGTTCGTCGCGGGGACGGGCACCATCGACGACGACGGCGGGGTCGGTCCGATCGGCGGCATATCGATGAAGCTGATCGCGGCCCGGGACGCCGGCGCCGAGTACTTCTTCACCCCGGCCGCGAACTGCGCCGAGGCCGCCAAGAACACCCCGTCCGGGCTGACCCTGGTCAAGGCCGAGACGCTGGACGGCGCGCTGAAGTCGCTGGAGCAGATCCGCTCCGGGCAGACCTCCGCGCTGCCGTCCTGCGCCAAGTAGCGGCACCGCCGAGCAGCGGCACCGGCGGCCGACGGGTCCTAGGAGAAGGTCGCCAGCAGCGCCTCGGTCAGGCCGGGCACCAGGTCGGGACCGGTCAGCACCTCGCGGGCGACGTCCTTGGAGCGCAGCCGCAGCGCGATCTCCTTGCTGCCGTCGCGCAGCACCGCGGCGGTGATCCGCACCTCCTCGCGCTTGGGGTGGTTGGCCACCCACTCGGCGAGCTGGGCGTCGGAGGCGTTGCGCGGGCGGGACTGCTCGGAGCCCGGCGGCAGCATCAGGCGCTCGACGACCAGGGCGCAGCCGGCGACCGCGTCCGGCCAGGCGATGGTGCCGAGGAACTTGTCGAGCTCCATGCCGGCGGGCAGCTCGTCCTGCTCGACCGGGGTGAGGCCGGCGGCCTCGTCGGTGAGGCCGAGCTGCTTGGCGATGCGGGGGTCGGCCTTGCGCAGGGCGGCGCTGTCGACCAGGGCGAAGAGGCGGGCCGGGAGGTCCCAGCCGAGGGTGGCGGCGTACTCGTCGATCTCCAGGGCGGCCCGGGTCAGCGGGGTGCCGGCCGGGAGGGTGGAGACGTCGTCGGGGAGGTTGGATCCATCGGACATGCCTCAATCCTCACACGCCGGGCGGGCCCGGGGCGTGGGGCGGGCGCGGCGGGAGCGGCTCGGCCGGTGGAACGCGCCGCGGGACCGGGGACTAGTAACCGTCTGCTAACGGTGGGAACTCGGCTAAAGCCTGGTTAAGTTGCACTGAGGACCGACCGATTCCAGACGACACGACTGAGGTGCCACCGTGGTATTCCAGATGCCGGAACGCTCAGGGCCGGGGTTCCGGCGCAGAGTAGGCCCGCCGTCCCGGCGGGCGCGGGTGCTCCTGCTGACCCTGGGCGTGCTCGCGGTGCTCTTCCTGCTGTTCGTCATGTTCGCCGGGTTCTGGACGGACTGGCTCTGGTTCAGGTCGGTCCACTACTCGTCGGTCTTCACCACCCAGCTGTGGACGAAGATCGGCCTGTTCGCGGTCTTCGGCGTGCTGATGGCGGTGATCGTCGGCTTCAACCTGTGGCTGGCGCACCGGCTGCGGCCGCCGCTGTCGGCGATGTCGGTGGAGCAGCAGAGCCTGGACCGGTACCGCTCGGGCCTGGCCCCGTTCAAGCGCTGGGCGCTGATCGGGGTGTCGCTGGTGATCGGGCTGGTGGCGGGTGCCGCGGCCTCGGGCCAGTGGCGGACCTGGCTGCTGTGGACGAACGCGACCCCGTTCGGCACCAAGGACCCGCAGTTCGGCATGGACGTCTCGTTCTACGCCTTCGACCTGCCGTTCTACGAGTTCCTGCTGGGCTTCGCGTTCAGCGCGGTGATCGTCTCGCTGCTGACCTCGGTGCTGGTGCACTACCTGTACGGGGGGCTGCGGCTGCAGGGGCCGGGCCGCCGGGCGAGCGCGGGCGCGCAGGGGCACCTGGCGGTGCTGCTGGGGATCTTCGTGCTGCTGAAGGCGGTGGCGTACTGGCTGGACCGGTACGCGCTGGCGGTGAAGACCGGCTCGTACAAGGGCGTGTCCGGGTGGACGGGCCTGCGGTACGTGGACGCCAACGCGTTCCTGCCGGCGAAGACGATCCTGTTCTTCGTCGCGGTGATCTGCGCGGTGCTGTTCTTCCTGACCCCGGTGCGCCGCACCTGGGCGCCGGCCCTGATCGGCCTGGGCCTGATGGTGCTGTCGGCGGTGCTGATCGGCGGGGTGTACCCGGCGATCGTGCAGCAGTTCCAGGTCAAGCCGAACGAGCAGGCCAAGGAGACGCCGTACATCCAGAAGAACATCGACGCGACGCGGCAGGCGTACGGGATCGCGGACAGCCAGGTCACCTCGTACGAGCCGGCGAACTCGACGAACGCGGACGCGCTGAAGCCGGACGCGCAGACCATCACGGACATCCGGCTGCTGGACCCGAACGTGGTCGGCCCGACGTTCCAGCAGAACGAGGCGCTGCGCAAGTACTACGCGTTCCCGAAGTCGCTGGACGTGGACCGGTACGGGGCGCAGGACACCGTGCTGGGCGTGCGTGAGCTGGACCTGAACGGCATCCAGCGGAACTGGATCAACGACCACTTCAACTACACCCACGGCTACGGCGTGATCGCGGCCAAGGGCAACCAGGTCGACTCCAACGGCAACCCGGTCTACACCGAGTCGGCGCTGCCGACCAAGGGCGCGTTCGGCAACTACGAGCAGCGGATCTACTACGGCGAGAAGACGTCGACGTACTCGATCGTCGGCGGCGGCTACCAGGACATCGACTACACCGCGGAGGACGGCACCCCGGTGCACTTCTCCTACGACGGTGACAGCGGCGTCGGGCTGGGCAACCCGCTGACCCGGGCCGCGTACGCGGTGAAGTTCGCCGAGCCGCAGATCCTCTACTCCAGCGCGATCCGGGACGGCGCGAAGATCATCTACGACCGCACCCCCAAGGAGCGGGTGGAGAAGGTCGCGCCGTGGCTGTCGATCGACGCCGACCCGTACCCGGTGGTGGAGGACGGCCGGGTGGTCTGGGTGCTGGACGGCTACACCACCTCGGACGGCTACCCGTTCTCGTCGAAGACGACGCTGGGCGACGTCACCAAGGACTCGCTGACCAGTCAGCGCGGCGAGCTGCTGACCGCCGCCAACCAGGTCAACTACATCCGCAACTCGGTCAAGGCCACCGTGGACGCGTACACCGGTGAGGTCACCCTCTACCAGTGGGACGAGAACGACCCGGTGCTGAAGACCTGGATGAAGGCGTTCCCGGGCACGGTCAAGGCGAACAAGGACATCCCGCCGGCGCTGCTGCCGCACCTGCGCTACCCGCAGGACATGTTCAAGGTGCAGCGCGACCTGCTCGCCGAGTACCACATGACCGACGCCGGCGGCTTCTTCAACGGCACGGACATCTGGCAGGTGCCGACCGACCCGACGACCAACAGCAACGAGGTGCAGCCGCCGTACTACCTGACGGTCCGGATGCCCGACGCGCAGGCCGCGACCTTCTCGCTGACCACGAGCTTCGCGCCGCAGGGCCGGGACAACCTGGCCGCGTTCATGTCGGTCAGCGCCGACCCGGGGCCGGACTACGGGAAGATCCGGGTCGCCAAGCTGCCGACCGGCTCCGGGGCGCTCGGCCCCAAGCAGGTGCAGGCGAAGTTCAACTCGGACCCGCTGGTCGCCAAGGAGCTGACCCTGCTGAAGACCGGCACCGACTCCGACATCGAGTACGGCAACCTGCTGACCCTGCCGGTCGGCGGCGGCCTGCTGAACGTCGAGCCGGTGTACCTGATCGGCCGCAGCGCCAAGGTGCCGGTGCTGAAGAAGGTGCTGGCGACGTACGGGAACGAGAACGCGGTCGTCGCCGTGGAGGACAACCTGGAGAAGGCGCTGGCCAAGGTGCTCGGCGGCGCGGCGCCCGGTGCGCCGGTCACGCCCACCGCGCCCGGGACCACGCCCACGACGCCGACCACGCCCACCACGCCCACGACGCCGACCGCGCCGGGGGCCGGGGTCACGCCGGAGCTGCACAAGGCGATCGCGGACGTGCTGAAGGCGCAGAACGACGCCGACAACGCGGCCAAGGCCGGCGACTGGGTGGCCCTCGGCCAGGCCCAGAAGGCGCAGAGCGAGGCGGCCAAGGCGCTGGCCGCGGCCGAGCAGAAGGCGGGCCTCACCCCGTCGGGCTCGCCGACCGCCTCGCCGAGCGCCTCGCCGACCGCCGCACCGGGCGCGACGCCGGGCGCGACACCGACCGGGGCGCCGAGTACCGGCCCCTGAGCTGCGACAACCGATTTCGGCCCCACCCCGCGCCCGTGCTATGGTTACTTCACCGACGCGGGGTGGAGCAGCTCGGTAGCTCGCTGGGCTCATAACCCAGAGGTCGCAGGTTCAAATCCTGTCCCCGCTACTCAGTAGCACGAAGGGCCCGGAGGATACGTCCTCCGGGCCCTTCGGCGTTTTCCCCGGCGGCCCGCGAGAGGCGCTCCGGTACCATCGAGCGTCGCCAAGGACGACGGCAGCGGGGTTTGTGGGGGCCGAGTGTCGGGAAATCGACAAAGCGCCGAAGCAATCTCGTCGGCTTCGGGTCCGCCCCGCCGAAATCGACCGGGGCAGGTGTACGCGGGTTGCGAGTGATGCGACGATGGGACATATGGGGGACGTTGCACGGCTGCTGACCGGCCGTCGGGTTGACGGGCCCCCGTGGGGGTCCTCCCGGCCGCGGGCCGCGGGCGGGTCCCCCCGGCCGTGGGCCGGAGTTCGATGCCGCGACACTCTGGGGGAGCGGGAGTCGGCATGAGGCTGATCGGCAAGAACGGGGCAGGAGCGAGGCCGGCGACCACCGAGGCGGACACCGAGGCCTGGGCGGAGGGCCGTGAACGGCACCCCGGCGCCCTGCCGGCCCAGCGCACCAGCGGTCTGACGGAGCGCCGCCCGTCCGGCGGCTACGGCCCGGACTCACTGGTGCACGTCCCCGCCGGCGGCCTGGCCGCCGCGTTCGGCGGCCACGGCGCGCCCGCCGAACCGGCCGGACCGGGCGTGGACGCCGAGGACGGCGCCGGCTTCGACTCGGCGAGCTTCGAGAGCGCGCTGGCCGCCCGCGAGCAGGCCGCGCTGGAGGCCCGGCACCGGCAGGCCGCCGACGACGGCGACCCGGACGCGGCCGGCCGGCTCGGCACCCTGCTGCTGCGCCGCGGTGACCTGGAGGACGCCGAACCGTACCTGCGCGCCGCGGCGGCCGCCGGGCTGCGCGCCGCCGCCAACAACCTGGGCGTGCTGCTCCACCAGCAGGGCCACCGGGCCGAGGCCGCCCAGTGGTGGCGGCAGGCGGCGGTGGCCGGCAGCGCGCCGGCCGCGCACGCGCTCGGCCTGCAACTGCGCGACCAGGGCGAGGAGGAGGCCGCCGAGTACTGGCTGCACTTCGCCGCCGACCACGGCCACCCGCTGGGCGCGTACGCGCTGGGCGACCTGATGGAGCACCGGCGGGACGTGCGCGCCGAGCGCTGGTTCAAGGTGTCCGCGGACGCCGGGCACCGGGAGGCCGCCTACCGGCTGGCCCGGATGCGCGAGGCGGCGGGGGACAAGGAGACCGCCGAGGCCTGGTACCGGATCGCGGCCGCCCGTAGCCACGCCCGGGCCGCGCTGCGGCTGGGCGTGCTGCTGGAGGACCGGGCCGAGGGCGGGCAGGCGCTGCTGGAGGAGGCCGCCCGCTGGTACCGGCAGTCGGCGCAGAACGGCGAGCCGCGGGCCGCGTGCGCGCTGGGCTTCCTGCTGCGCGACTCCGGGGACCTCGCGGCCGCCGCCGAGTGGTGGCAGGAGGCCGCCGAGGCGGGCGACGGCAACGCGGCCAACGCGCTGGGCGCGCTGTACGCCTCGCGCGGCGAGGCCGGCGAGGCGGAGCGCTGGTACCGGGGCGCGCTGGAGGCCGGGGATCAGAACGGCGCGTTCAACCTGGGCCTGCTGTGCGCGGGCGCGGGCCGCGACCAGCAGGCCGAGCAGTGGTACCGCCGGGCCGCGTACGCCGGGCACCGGGAGGCGTGCAACGCGCTGGCCGTGGTGCTGCTGCAGCGCGGCGACGAGTCGGGCGCCGAGCCGTGGTTCTCCAAGGCCGCCGAGGCGGGCAGCGTGGACGGCGCCTTCAACCTGGGCGTGCTGCACGCCGGGCGCGGGGAGCAGCGGCAGGCGCAGGAGTGGTACGCGCGCGCCGCCGCGGAGGGGCACGGCGAGGCGGCGCTGCAGCTGGCGGTGGTGCAGGAGCAGCGCGGCAACCTGGCGGGCGCGCTGGAGCGCTACCGGCAGGCGGCGGCGGGCGGTTCGGCGGAGGGCGCGTTCCGGCTGGCGTCGGTGCTGGACCGGCGCGGGGACGCGGACGCGGAGGCCGAGCACTGGTACGCGGTGGCGGCGGACGCGGGCCACCGGCGGGCGCAGGTGCGGATGGGGGTGCGGGCGGCCGAGCGGGGGGCGCTGGAGATCGCCGAGAGCTGGTACCGGCGGGCGGCCGAGGCGGGCAGCCGCAGTGCCGCGTTCAACCTGGGGCTGCTGCTGGCCCGGCAGGACAGCGAGGCCGAGGCGATGCTCTGGTACACCCGGGCGGCGGACGCCGGGCACGGGCGGGCGGCGCTGCGGCTGGCGCTGCTGGCGCTGCGCCGGGGCGAGCCGGTGCAGGCGGAGGGCTGGTGCCGGCGGGCGGCGGACTACGGTCCGGCGGAGGTCGCGGAGCGGGCGGGCCGGCTGCTGGGCGCGCTGCACGCGGAGCTGAGCGCGTAGGCCCGGTGTGTGAGCCCGGCGCGTGCGCCGGGCGCCGGGCGCCGGGCGCGTCAGGGTCTGGGCGCGCAGTCCGGACACAGGCCCCGGTAGGTGATCTCGGCGCCGGAGATCGTGAAGCCGAACCGTTCGGCGGGCGGCAGGGCGGCCAGCGGGTCGCCCTGCGGGTGGACGTCGCGGATCGCGCCGCAGCCGGAGCAGACCAGGTGCTGGTGGGCGTGGTGGGCGTTGGGGTCGTAGCGCTTGGCGCGGCCGTCGGTGGCGACCTCCAACACCTCGCCGAGGCAGACGAGTTCGCCGAGCGTGTTGTAGACGGTGGCGCGGCTGATCTCGGGCAGGCGCTCCACCGCGCGGGCGTGCACCTCGTCGGCGGTGAGGTGCACGTGTTCTCCGTCGAGGACCTCGGCCACGACCCGGCGCTGCGAGGTCAGCCGCCATCCACGTCCGCGAAGCCGTTCCAGCAGGTCACTCATGGGGACAGGGTAAGTGACGATCCGAGTCTGGTTCCAGTGTTGACTTAGACAAAGTCCAAGTTAGGATCGAGTCGTCACGGACCGGATCACGCGGAGGCACCCTCTTATGACTACCCAGGACGAGCTGCGCCCCACCCTCACCACGGAGGCGGGTGCCCCCGTCGCCGACAACCAGAACACCGAGACCGCCGGCGTCGGCGGCCCGGCGCTGATCCAGGACCAGCAGCTGTTCGAGAAGCTCGCGCACTTCAACCGGGAGCGCATCCCGGAGCGCGTGGTGCACGCCCGCGGCGCCGCCGCCTACGGCACCTTCACGCTCACCCGCGACGTCTCGCAGTGGACCCGGGCGGCGTTCCTCTCCGAGGTCGGCAAGCAGACCGAGACCTTCCTGCGGTTCTCCACCGTCGCGGGCAACCTCGGCTCGGCGGACGCGGTGCGCGACCCGCGCGGCTTCGCGCTGAAGTTCTACACCGAGGAGGGCAACTACGACCTCGTCGGCAACAACACCCCGGTGTTCTTCATCAAGGACGCCACCAAGTTCCCGGACTTCATCCACACCCAGAAGCGCGACCCGTACACCGGCTCGCAGGAGGCGGACAACGTCTGGGACTTCTGGGGCCTGTCGCCCGAGGCCACCCACCAGGTGACCTGGCTGTTCGGCGACCGCGGCATCCCCGCCAGCTACCGCCACCTCAACGGCTACGGCTCGCACACCTACCAGTGGCAGAACGAGGCCGGCGAGCACTTCTGGGTCAAGTACCACTTCAAGACCGACCAGGGCATCAAGAACCTCACCGCCGAGGAGGCCGCCAAGCTGGCCGGCGAGGACCCGGACAGCCACCAGCGCGACCTGCGCGAGGCCATCGAGCGCGGCGAGTTCCCGACCTGGACGGTGCAGGTCCAGATCATGCCGGCGGCGGACGCGGCGGAGTACCGCTTCAACCCCTTCGACCTGACCAAGGTCTGGCCGCACGCGGACTACCCGCCGATCGAGATCGGCAAGCTGGAGCTCAACCGCAACCCCGACAACATCTTCGCCGAGGTCGAGCAGTCGATCTTCTCCCCGGCGCACTTCGTGCCCGGCATCGGCCCGTCCCCCGACAAGATGCTGCAGGGCCGGCTGTTCGCCTACGCGGACGCCCACCGCTACCGCGTCGGCATCAACGCCGACCACCTGCCGGTCAACCGCCCGCACGCCACCGAGGCGCGCACCAACAGCCGCGACGGGTACCTGTACGACGGCCGCCACGGCCGGCAGAAGAACTACGAGCCGAACAGCTTCGGCGGCCCGGTGCAGACCGGCCGCCCGCTGTGGGCGCCGACCGCCGTCACCGGGCTCACCGGCACCCACGAGGCGCCGCTGCACGCCGAGGACGACGACTTCGTGCAGGCCGGCAACCTCTACCGGCTGTTCGACGACGGTGAGAAGCAGCGGCTGATCGCCAACCTGGCCGGCTTCATCGCCAAGGTCTCGGCGGACCGCGAGGACATCGTCGAGCGCGCGGTCGAGAACTTCCGCAAGGCGGACGCGGACTTCGGGCAGCGCCTGGAGGCCGAGGTGCGGGAGCTGCGCAAGCAGCGCTGACGCACCCCGGCGCGGGGCCCGGTGAGGGGCCCCGGAGCAGCGGGCCCCTGGTACCGCCGGAGAACCGGTACCAGGGGCCCGCACCCACGTAGATGGGGACTCTTCGAGGAATCCCCATCATGTCGTGCGGGGGATTCAGACGCTCAGGCGGCGCAGGGCTTCCTCGTGGAGGAGGCCGTTGGAGGCCACCGCGTCCGCGCCGCCGGGGCCCGGGACGCCGTCCAGGCCGGTGAAGCGGCCGCCGGCCTCCTCGACGATGACGCAGTTGGCCGCCATGTCCCAGAGCGACAGCTCCGGCTCGGCGGCGATGTCCACCGCGCCCTCGGCGACCATCATGTACGACCAGAAGTCGCCGTAGGCGCGGGTGCGCCAGCAGGCCCGGGTGAGGTCGAGGAACGGGTCGAGGCGGCCGCGCTCCTCCCAGCCGGAGAGCGAGGAGTAGGAGAACGACGCGTCCTCGATCCGGGAGACGCCGGAGACGTGGATCCGGCTCGCCTTGGCCAGGCTGCGGCCGGCGAACGCGCCGAGGTCCTTGGCGGCCCACCAGCGGCGGTTCAGCGCCGGCGCGGAGACGATGCCGACGACCGGGCGCTCGACGCCGTCCGGGCCGTCCTCCAGCAGGGCGATCAGGGTGGCCCAGACCGGGACGCCGCGGATGTAGTTCTTGGTGCCGTCGATCGGGTCGATCACCCAGCGGCGCGGGCCCGAGCCCTGCAGACCGAACTCCTCGCCGAGCACCGCGTCGCGCGGGCGGGCCCGCTGCAGGATGCTGCGCACCAGCTCCTCGGCGGCCTTGTCGGCGTCGCTGACGGGGGTCAGGTCGGGCTTGGTCTCGACCCGCAGGTCGAGCGAGCGGAAGCGGTCCAGGGTCACCGAGTCGGCCGAGTCGGCGAGGACATGGGCGAGTCGGAGGTCGTCGTGGTAGTCGGCCATGCCCGAAACCCTAGCGCCCGGACGGTCCTGGTGGGCGGATCGTCCTAGTGGGCGGAGCCGCTGAGCTGGAGGCCGATGACTCCGGCGATGACCAGGGAGATCGAGACCAGCTTGAGGACGGAGGTGGTCTCGTCCAGGAAGACCATGCCGTAGATCGCGGTGCCGGCGGCGCCGATGCCGGTCCAGACCGCGTAGGCCGGGCCGACCGGGAGGGTCTTCAGCGAGAGGGTGAGCAGGCCGAAGCTGCCGAGGGCGAAGACGCAGAAGCTGACGGTGGGCCACAGCTTGGTGAAGCCGTCGCTGAGCTTGAGGTTGATCGCGAAACCGGTCTCCAGGAGGCCGGCCAGGATCACCAGGGCCCATGCCATCGCGTGCTCTCCCTGTGGGTCGGCGGGATCGGTCGGCGTCCGGACCGTGAACCGGCCCGACTTTCCTATGATCGCCACGCGGGGGCGCTCCGACACCTCGAACACCGGAAAACACCGGACGCCCGCCGCCGCCGCCGACCGTCAGCCGCGCCCGTCAGTCGCCCTCGCGGGCCTCCTTGCTGGCCAGCAGCCGGCGCAGCGAGTAGAGCCGCGCCTGCTCCGCGTGGCCCTCGGCGACCCAGGCGTCCAGGGCGCAGTCCGGCTCGTCGTGGCTGCACGCGCGCGGGCAGTCCTCGGTGCCGGGCTCCAGGTCCGGGAAGGCGTGGATGACCCGGGACGGGTCGATGTGCGAGAGCCCGAAGGAGCGGAAGCCGGGGGTGTCGATCACCCAGCCGGCGTCCAGCGCCTTCTTCGAGCCGGGCTTGGCGCCGGGCGGCGGCGGCAGCCGCAGCGCGAGGGCCGAGACGGTGGTGTGCCGGCCGCGGCCGGTGACTGCGTTGACCCGTCCGGTGGTCCGCTGCCGCTCCGGGACGAGCGCGTTGACCAGGGTGGTCTTGCCGACGCCGGAGTGGCCGATGAACACCGTGCGCAGGCCGCGCAGCTGCTCGCGGACCGCCTCGGCGCCGGTGGTCTCCAGTTCGTCCCGGCGGGTGACGACGTACCGGATGCCGAGCGGCGCGTAGGCCTCCAGCATCGGCTCGGCCGGGGCCAGGTCGGCCTTGGTGAGGACGAGCAGCGGGTCCATGCCCGCGTCGTAGGCGGCGACCAGGCAGCGGTCGATCAGCCGGGGCCGGGGCTCCGGGTCGGCCAGCGCGGTGACGATGGCCAGCTGCTCGGCGTTGGCGACGACGATCCGCTCGTACGGGTCGTCGTCGTCCGCGGTGCGCCGCAGCACCGAGGTGCGCTCGGCGACCCGGACGATCCGGGCGAGGGTGTCGGCGTCCCCGGAGAGGTCGCCGACCAGCGAGACGGTGTCGCCCACGACGACGCCCTTGCGGCCCAGCTCGCGGGCCTTCATGGCGACGACCTCGTGCTCCTGCTTGGTGCCCGGGTCGATCAGGCAGGTCAGCCGGCCGCGGTCGACGGTGAGCACCATCGCCTCGGCGGCGTCCTCGTGCTTGGGCCGGATCCGGGTCCGCGGCCGGGAGCCCTTCCGTCCGGGGCGGTTGCGGATGTCGTCCTCGTCGGCGTCCTTGCCGTAGCGGCGCATGTGCCCAGTCTCCCGCTCAGCCGCCCGCCACCGCTCCGGTGAGCAGTTCGTCCCACATGGCGGGGAAGTCCGGCAGGGTCTTGGCGGTGGTGGCCACGTTCTCCACCTGCACGCCGGGCACGGCGAGGCCGATCACCGCGGCGGCGGTGGCCAGGCGGTGGTCCTCGTAGGTGTGGAAGACGCCGCCGCGCAGCGCGCGCGGGCGGATCCGCAGGCCGTCCTCGGTCTCGCTGACGTCGCCGCCGAGGTCGTTGATCTCCTTGGCGAGGGCGGCCAGCCGGTCGGTCTCGTGCAGCCGCAGGTGGGCGATGCCGTAGAGGTGGGACTCGGAGTCGGCGAGGGCGGCGACGGCGGCGATCACCGGGGTGAGCTCGCCGACGTCGTGCAGGTCGGCCTCGATGCCGTGGATCCGGCCGGTGCCGGTGAACCTCAGGCCCTCGTCGGTGAACTCGCAGCTGCCGCCCATCCGGGTGTAGAGGTCGCGCAGCTGGTCGCCGGGCTGGGTGGTGTGCTTGGGCCAGTCGCGGACGGTGACCTGACCGCCGGTGACCAGGGCGGCGGCGAAGAACGGCGCGGCGTTGGAGAGGTCGGGCTCGACGACCAGGTCGCGGCCGAGCAGGGCGCCGGGGGTGACCCGCCAGACGTCCTTCTCGCCGCCGTCCTCGGGGGCGTCGACCTGGACGCCGGCCAGGCGCAGCATGTCGACGGTCATCCGGATGTGCGGCAGCGACGGGACCGGGCCGCCGACGTGCCGGACCTCGACGCCCTGGTTGTAGCGGGCGCCGGAGAGCAGCAGCGCGGAGACGAACTGGGAGGAGGACGAGGCGTCGAGCTCGACGCTGCCGCCGTCGAGGGCGCCGGTGCCGTGCACGGTGAGCGGGAAGCTGCCCCGGCCGCCGTCGTCGATCCGGGCGCCGAGCGCGCGCAGGGCGTTGATCACGCCGTGCTGGGGGCGCTCGTGGCTGCGCGGGTCGCCGTCGAAGTGGACCGGGCCGTCGGCGAGGACGGCGAGCGGGGGCAGGAAGCGCATGACGGTGCCGGCGTTGCCGACGTCGACCGAGGCGGGGCCGCGCAGGGCGGGGGCGGGGATGACCCGCCAGGCCTCGCCGCCGCCGGTGCCGCCGGTGTCGTTGTTGACCTGCTCCTCGATGGTGACGCCGAGGGCGCGCAGGCCGTCGGCCATCAGCTGGGAGTCGCGGCTGCGCAGCGGGCGGCGCACCCAGCCGGGGCCGTCGGCGAGCGCCGCCAGCACCAGGGCCCGGTTGGTGACCGACTTCGAGCCGGGGATGGTGACGGTGGCGTCCACGGGGGTGGTCGCGACGGGGGCGGGCCACAGGGTCTCGGTCATAGGGGTCAGTTTAGGGGCCGTACCCGGACTGTCCCGGCGACAGGGGACCGCGGGGGTTCAGAGCGGGCGGAGCAGCCAGGTGGCGCCGAGGGCGAGGGCGGCGAGGGCGGTGACCAGGAACAGGGTGATCCAGGCCAGGCCCGGGACGCCGGTGAGCCGGGCGAGCTGGTCGGCGTCGGAGTCGTCGGCCTCGCCGCGGCGGCGCTGCCGCTGGAGTTCGAGGACCGGGCGGACGGCGCCGAACAGCAGGAACCAGGTGCCGAGGTAGGCGAAGCCGGCCTGGACCTCGGGGGTGCCGAACCAGGAGACCAGGAAGAACGCGGCGCCGGTGACGATCACGCTGAGGAAGCCGAAGGCGTTGCGGATCCGGACCAGCAGGGCGAGCAGCAGGGCAATGGCGAGCCAGAGCAGCAGGGTGATCCGGTCGGCGGCGAGCAGGGCGGCGCAGCCGAGGCCGAGCAGGGCGGGGGTGGTGTAGCCGGCGGCGGCGGTGAGGACCATGCCGGGGCCGGTGGGGCGGCCGTAGGAGAGGGTGAGGCCGGAGGTGTCCGAGTGCAGCCGGATGCCGAGCAGCTTGCGGTTGGTGGCGCGGGCGGCGAGGCCGTGGCCGCCCTCGTGGGCGATGGTGACGGCGGTGCGGGCGATCCGCCAGAGCGGGCGGAGGAGGACGGCGAGCAGGGCGGCGGCGCCGGTGGCGAGGGCGAGCCAGCCGGGCGGGGCGGGCTGGGTGCCGGTGACGGCGCTCCACAGGTCGGCGATGGTCCTGGCGTCCATGGGTCTCCTCCGTCGCGGTCCGGCCGCCCCCCGGGGTGGCAGCCTGCCATGCGGGGGACGGCGGCCGGCGGGCGGGTGGTTCTCCACGGGCCGGGACGGGGGCGGCGGGCGCGGGCGGGGTCGTGGCAAGCTGACGGCATGTGTGGTCGCTTCGCCTCCAGCAGCAGCCCCGAGTCCATCGTCGAGCTGTTCGGCGTCCGGCAGTGGGATCCGGCCGAGACGCTGGCCCCGAGCTGGAACGTCGCGCCCACGCAGAGCGCCTTCGCGGTGCTGGAGCGGGTGCCGAAGGGGTCGGCGGAGCCGGTGCGCCAGCTGCGGGTGCTGCGCTGGGGGCTGGTGCCGCAGTGGGCGAAGTCGCCGGAGACGGCGGTGAAGATGATCAACGCCCGGTCGGACACGGTGCACGAGAAGCCCTCGTACCGGCAGGCCTTCGTCTCGCGCCGGTGCGTCCTGCCGGTGGACGGCTACTACGAGTGGCAGACCGTGCCGGGCGAGCGGGGCAAGGCGCGGAAGAAGCCGTTCTTCGTCTCCCGGGTGGACGGGGCGCCGCTGGCGCTGGCGGGGCTGTACGAGTTCTGGCGCAACCGGGCGGTGCCGTCGGACCACCCGGAGGGCTGGCTGGTCACGTTCACCATCGTGACCACCGACGCGGAGGAGCTGCTGGCGCCGATCCACGAGCGGATGCCGCTGTTCCTGGACCCGGGGTCGTTCGACGCCTGGCTGGACCCGCGGCGGGACGACCCGGAGGAGCTGCGCCGGCTGCTGATACCCCCGCCGCCGGGCGCGCTGCGGGCCACGCCGGTGTCGCCGGACGTCGGCAGCATCCGCAACGACCGGCCGGAGCTCACCGAGCCGTGGGCCGAGCCCGAGTACGAGACCACCCTGTTCTGATCCTCTCGCCCCCTGTTCTCCCGTCCTCCTGGAGCCGTCGAGCATGACCGCCGAACTCGTCCCCACCCCCGCCGGGGACGCCCGGATCACCCTGCACCCGGCGGCCGAGCCGCGGGCGGTGCTGGCGCTGGGGCACGGCGCCGGCGGCGGCGTCGAGGCGCGGGACCTGGTGGCGCTGGCCGCCGCGCTGCCCGCCCGCGGGGTGTCGGTGGCGCTGGTGGAGCAGCCCTGGCGGGTGGCGGGCAAGCGGCTGGCGCCGGCGCCGAAGACGCTGGACGCCGGGTGGACGCCGGTGGCGGAGCGGCTGGCCGGGACCGGGGTGCCGCTGGTGGTGGGCGGGCGCAGCGCCGGGGCCCGGGTGGCCTGCCGGACGGGCGCGGCGACCGGTGCGGCGGGGGTGCTGGCGCTGGCGTTCCCGCTGCACCCGCCGGGGCGGCCGGAGAAGAGCCGGGCCGGGGAGCTGCTGGAGTCGGGGCTGCCGACGCTGGTGGTGCAGGGCGGGGCGGATCCGTTCGGCGGGCCGGCGGAGTTCCCGGAGCTGCCGGCCACCCACGAGCTGGTGGCGCTGGAGTACGGCAACCACGGCTTCGAGGTGCCGAAGCGGGCTCCGCTGGGGCAGGACGAGCTGCTGGCGCTGATCGTGTCGGCGGTGGGGGACTGGGTGCTGCGGCTGTCCTGAGGGGGCGTCGTGAGGGGGCGGGGACCGGCGGGAATGTTGCGGCGCTTCCCGTGGTTGACACCCTCGTCAGCTTGAGTCCTGGTGGAAGGCAGTGCAGATGGGTCCGATCGCGTGCCCCGAGCGGCCGGAGGAGCGCGCGGCCGCCGCGGCGTTCGCCCCCTCCTGGTCGGACTGGCTTGTCGCGGGCGAGAAGCCAGTCAGCCCGATATCCTCACTGTCGGGGCGGCCTGCCGTGGGCCGCGTCCGTCATGCCGAGGAGGTGGGTCCGGTCGTCGGGACCGAGCACGAGGCCGAGCCGGGCCGGGGCCCGGAGGAGGGCCTGCTGCCCGCGGGCGAGGCGCTCACCGGTGAGGAGCTGGCCGAGGCGATCGGTGAGGACACCTTCCGGGTGTCGGCGGAGGAGACCGAGGAGGCCCGGCGGGAGCGCTTCGAGCGCGACGCCCTGGGCTACCTGGATCCGATGTACTCGGCGGCGCTGCGGATGACCCGCAACCCGGCCGACGCGGAGGACCTGCTGCAGGAGGCGTTCGCCAAGGCGTACGCGTCCTTCCACCAGTTCCGCGAGGGCACCAACCTCAAGGCGTGGCTGTACCGCATCCTCACCAACACGTTCATCAACTCGTACCGGAAGAAGCAGCGGGAGCCGCAGCGCACCGCCGCCGAGGAGATCGAGGACTGGCAGCTGGCCCGGGCCGAGTCGCACATGTCGACCGGTCTGCGCTCGGCGGAGACCCAGGCCCTGGACCACCTCCCGGACAGTGATGTGAAGGACGCCCTCCAGGCCATTCCGGAGGAGTTCCGCATCGCCGTGTACCTGGCGGACGTCGAGGGCTTTGCGTACAAGGAGATCGCGGACATCATGGGTACTCCCATCGGTACGGTGATGTCCCGGCTGCACCGCGGCCGCCGTCAGTTGCGCGGCATGCTGGAGGATTACGCCCGTGAGCGCGGGCTGGTCCCGGCCGGTAGCGGGGCAGGGCAGGAAGCGAAGGGCTCGGGCTCATGAGCTGCGGCGATCCGCACGACACCGAGTGTGGCGAGGTCCTCGACCACCTCTATGAATTCCTCGACAACGAGATGGCCGAGGGCGACTGCGCCAAGCTGCGGGTGCACTTCGAGGAGTGCTCGCCGTGCCTGAAGCAGTACGGGCTGGAACAGGCGATCAAGGCGCTGATCAAGCGTTCCTGCGGCTGTGACGACACCCCGGCGGACCTCCGCGGCAAGGTGCTGGCCCGGATCGACTCGATCCGGGCCGGGCAGCGGTCGGGCGAGGCGCTGGTGGTCGCCGTCGAGACCACGGTCGAGGTGCACGCCGAGCTGGCCGTGGAGCCGGCCAGGGAGTGAGCGGGCGGCCCGCCGCGGTCCGGCGGGCCCGTGTTCCGGGTGTGCGCCGAGCGGCGTGCGCCGAACGGCCCCGGGAGCGTGTGCTTCCGGGGCCGTTCCGCGTCCGCGCCCCTTCCGCTCGGATGCGCCCTCACTCGTTCGAGTGAGTTGGCGGTGCGCCAGCTGCGGCATTGCGCGATCATGCGTCCCCACGCCGGAGCGGCGTCCTATCCTCCTGACGGACGCTCACCGCCGCTCACCCGGCGGGCGGACGGCGGACGGCCGACGGGCCGGGACGGCGCGGGCCAGGACGGCGGGGAGGTCGAGATCGCTAGCGACAGTGCAGACGCGGACCTGCCGCGGGGCGCCGCGCGCTTCCTCGTGGCCGTCCCGGTGGCGGCGCTCTGCTGCCTGCTGCCGCTGCTGCCCGCACCGCTGTGGCCGGCCCCGGCGCACTGGCTGGGCGCCCCGGTGGACTGGCCGAAGGTCGGGCTGCTGGCCTTCCTGCACGGCTGCTGGGAGTCGCTCGCCCAGGGCCTGCCCACCCCCTGCATGCGGCTGGTCCGGCTGGCGCTGCGCCGCCCGCCGCTGCCCGCCCGGGCGCCGGCCCGGCCCGGCGTCAACGCCTTCTTCCCGGTGCTGTTCGCCGGCGTGCTGATGCTGCCGCCGGCCGCCGCCGCGCTGGTCGCGGTCCCGGCCGCGCTGGCCGGGCAGGCCGAACCGTCCTGCCGGCGCCGCCAGTTGTGGAACGGCTCGCAGCTCGCGCTGTCCGCCTTCGCCGCCTCCGCGGTCTTCCACCTGCTGGCCGGGCCGCAGCTGCTGCTCGGCTCCCGCTTCCCCGCCGCGCTGCTCCCCGGCTGCGCCGCGCTCGGTGCGTTCTGCCTGGTCAACGGCGTCCTGGTGGGCGGCATGCTGGTGCTGGCGGAGGGCCGGCGGCCCACCGTGCTGCTGCGCGGGGCGGCCGCCGTGCTCGGCCTGCCGGTGCTGGTGCACGCGGCCGGCGGGCTGATGGTCGCGGTGCTGTGGCAGGGCCCGTACGGCGCGTTCGCGGCGCTGCTGGCGCTGCTGCCGCTGTCCATCTCGGCCTGGGTGTTCGCCCAGGGGCACCGGGAGCTCGACGCCCACCAGGCCACCGTCCAGGCGCTGGTGCAGGCGGTGGAGATCAAGGACGCCTACACCCGGGGCCACAGCGAGCGGGTCGGCAAGGCGGCGGTGCTGATCGCCGGTCAGCTCGGCATGGAGTCGGAGCGGCTGCGCACCCTGCGGTACGCGGGCGTCCTGCACGACGTCGGCAAGCTCGGCGTCGCCACCGAGCTGTTGCGCAGAAACGGTCCCCTCACCGAGGCGGAGCGGCGGGCCGTCGAGGTGCACCCGGTGCACGGGTACGAGCTGGTGCGCGGGATCGCCTTCCTCGGCGAGGCGCACTCCGGGATCCTGCACCACCACGAGCGGATGGACGGCCGCGGCTACCCGAGCGGGCTGGCGGGCGAGCAGATCCCCGAGTTCGCCCGGATCATCTCGGTCGCGGACGCCTTCGACTCGATGACGTCCACCCGTTCCTACCGGCGCGGCCGCCCGGTCACCGAGGCGGTGGCGGAGCTGGAGCGCTGCTCGGGCAGCCAGTTCGACCCGGTGATGGTGCGGGCGCTGGTCGACGCGCTGGCCGGGTACGACTGGCAGCCGGTGCTGCCGACCTCCCCGGACTGCATCCGGGCGGTGCCGGACATCCCGCTCGGCGTGCCCGAGCCGGTCCGGGCGGCCCCGCGCGGGGTGCCCGCGCAGGGCGGCGGCGTGCCGACGGCCGGGCAGCCGTGAGCGCGCGGCGGGGCGCACCGGGCGGCGCGGGGCGGACGGCGGGCGCCCGGCGGCGGGAGGCGTGGCGGTCGGGCGCGCGGGAGCGGTGCGCCGGGGGCGTGTGCGCGGTGCACGCCGGGGCGTTCGCGCTGCTGGCCGCCGCGTTCGGGGCGGTTGCGGTGCGGGGCGTGGCCGAGCCGGGGGTGGCGCTCGCCTTCACCGGGCTGATCGCGTTCGGCGAGTGCGTCCGGATCACCCTTCCGGGCGACCGCGAGCAGGCGCCGATCGGGGCGGCCGGGGCGCTGGCGTACGCGCTGCTCGGGCCGCTGCGCGGGCTGCCGACCGCGCACGGGGTGCTCCAGGTGGTGGCGGTGACCGGCGCGGGACTGCTGCTCGCCCTGCTGCCCGCCGTGCTGCGCGCGGTCCCGGCGGCCCGGTCCGCGCGGGGAAAGGGTCGGGGGAAGGGCCGGGGGAAGGGCTGGGGGAGCGGGTTCGGCCGGGCGGTGCCGGCGGCGCGCTGGGACGGCGCGACCCGGCGGCTGCTCGGGACGGCCTTCGCGGCCGCCGTGTTCCAGCCGCTCTACAACAGCGGGGTGGTCGACCGGTTCTCCGCCGACGGTCCCGCGTACGGGGCGTTCCTGACCGTGGTGGCCGGCCTCGCCGCGCTCTGCGACGCGACGCTGGCGGCGCTGCTGCGGCGGGCCCGCAGCGGGCTGCGGTTCCCGGCGGCGCTGGAGGACGAGCTGCGGTCGCTGTTCGGGATCGGTTCGGCGATCGCCGCGACCGGCATGCTGGTCAGCCTGGCCGCCGGTGAGGTCGGGCTGTGGGCGCTGCCGCTGTTCTGCGCGCCGCTGCTGCCCGCCCAGGTGTCGTTCCGCCGGGCGGCGGCCGTCCGGGCCACCACCGGGCAGACCATCGCCAGCCTGGCCAAGGCCACCGAGGTGGCCGGCTACACGCCGCCCGGGCACGCCCGCCGGGTCGCCGACACCGCCTGCGCGCTGGGCCGGGAGCTGGGCCTGGGCACCCGGGAGCTGGCCCTGCTGGAGTACGCGGCGCTGATGCACGACGTCGGGCAGCTGTCGCTGGTGGAGCCGGTGCCGGGCGGGGCGACCGCGCTGCTGCCGGACGCCGAGCAGCAGCGGATCGCCCGGCTGGGCAGCGAGGTGATCCGGCGCACCGGGGTGCCCCGGAAGGTGGCCGAGCAGGTCGCCCGGCTGGCCGACCCGTGCCATGAGCCGGCCGGCGGCGGGCGGCCGGTGCCGCTGGCGGCGCGGATCATCCGGGTGGCGAACGCGCACGACGACCTGTTGACGGCGGCCCGCGGGCGCGGGGTGGGGGAGGCGGTGGGGCGGCTGGAGGTGCTGGAGTCGCTGCGGCTGGGGCGGGGGCGGGTGTACGACGCGCGGGTGGTGGACGCGCTGGTGCGGGTGCGGGGCTGATCCGGCCGCGGCGGGCCGCGCCGGCGGGGCGCCGCCCGGGCTCCGTCCGGGGTTGAGCCGGCGGGGCGGGGCGGGCAGGCTGGGAGGGAACCGGAAACGGGCAACCGCTGCGGTGGGGAGCGCGGGCGGCGGCCGCCGTGGTTGGATGCGGTCGTAGCGTGGAACACCGACCCGGGGCACCGACCCGGAGCACCGGACCCGTGCCGCGGGAGCGGAAGCGGGACTTGAGCGGACGACGACGGCAGGGACGAACGTGAGGATCTTCCACCGGGCACGGCACCGGCCGTCCGCCACCTGGCGGCAGACGACCGACCGGGCCTTCACGCTGATCGGCGACGGCCGTTACGAGGACGCCGGCGCCCTGCTGGTGATGGCGGCCGACCTGGAGCCGTGGCTGTCGGACTCGTGGTTCAACCTCGCGCTGCTGCACAAGTTCCGCCGGGACTGGGAGCAGGCCCGGGCGGCCGGGCTGCGGGCGGTGGCGCTGCTGGACCGCGAGCAGGGCGCCCCGGACTGGTGGAACCTGGGGATCACCGCGACCGCCCTGCAGGACTGGCCGCTGGCCCGCCGGGCCTGGCAGGCGTACGGGCTGCGGCTGCCCGGCGGCGCGGGCGCGCAGCCGGACGGGCCGGTCAGCCTGGACCTGGGCACCACGCCGGTGCGGCTGTCCCCGGACGGCGAGTCCGAGGTGGTGTGGGGCCGCCGGCTGGACCCGGCCCGGATCGAGGTGCTGTCCATCCCGCTGCCGTCCTCGGGCCGGCGCTGGGGCGAGGTGGTGCTGCACGACGGCGCCCCGCACGGCGAGCGGGTCACCGACGGGGTCGCCTACCCGGTGTTCGACGAGATCGAGCTGTGGGCGCCGTCCCCGGTGCCGACGTACGTGGTGCTGCTGCAGGCCGCGACGGAGGCGGACCGGGACGCGCTGGAGCGGCTGGTGGCGGACGCCGGGTACGCGGCGGAGGACTGGACGTCCTCGGTGCGGCTGCTCTGCCGGGCCTGTTCGGAGAGCCGGATGGCCTCGGACGACGGGCACACCGCCCACCACGACCCGCACGACGACGGGGACGCCGCGCACCCGGGCCACCTGAGCCACCTGAGCCAGGGCGCGGGCGGGATGTCCTGGCTGGCCGAGCGGGAGTGCGGGATCGCCGCGCCGGCCCACCTGGTGCGAGTGCTGCTGGACCGCTGGGCGGCGGCCGCCCCCGGGACCCGGGCTTACCGGGATCTCGAAGAGGTGTGCTGAGTACCCTGGTGAGGTACGCGTAGACCTATGGAAGCGGAAGACATGGCGGAGCAGGCCGAGCAGCACGACCACGGGCACGAGCACGACCTGGAGGGGGCGGCGCCCGAGGCCCCCGTGAAGGTGGTCGGCGAGGAGCCGGACCTGTCGAAGGGCACCGCCCGCCCGATCACCGTCTTCGGCAACCCGGTGCTGCACCGCGAGGTGAAGGACGTGACCGCCTTCGACGGCGAGCTGTCCGCGCTGATCGACGACATGTTCCAGTCGATGTACGCGGCGGAGGGCGTGGGCCTGGCCGCCAACCAGATCGGCGTGGACCTGAAGGTCTTCGTCTACGACTGCCCGGACGACGAGGGCGTGCGGCACATCGGGCACGTGATCAACCCGGTGCTGGAGGAGTACCCGGCGGACCGCCGGCGGGTGCTGGACGACGGCAACGAGGGCTGCCTGTCGGTGCCGACCGCTTACGCGGAGCTGCCCCGCCCGGACTACGCGGCGGTGACCGGCCAGGACAAGGACGGCAAGCCGATCCGGGTCGAGGGCACCGGTTTCTTCGCGCGCTGCCTGCAGCACGAGACCGACCACCTGTACGGATTCCTGTACATCGACAAGCTGTCGAAGCGGGACCGCAAGGACGCGCTGCGGCAGATGGCCGAGGGCACGCCGCGGTACGCGACCGTCCCGAACGCGTAGCAGGACGGCGCGAAGGCCGGCGCGGCGACCGCCGCACCGGCCTTCGCCGCGTCCGGGGGCCGTGCCGTCCTAGGGCAGCGGGACGAGCAGCCACTCCGGGCCGTAGGTGAAGCGCGGGTCGGCGGGCAGCTTGACCGCGTTGACCTTGCGGGCGGAGGTCCGCATGGCGCCCATCTGGCCGATGGCCTGGCCGATGAAGGCGCCGCCCTGGCCGGTGGGGACGCTCCAGGCGTGCTGCAGCTTGTCCAGCATGGTGCTGTAGTGCACGTTGAACTCGTGCAGGTCCTTGGCCGTGTTCGGGTCGGGCGCGTTGCCGGGGTCGCCGGCCCAGCCGCCGCGCGGGACGCGGCCGACCGGGGCGGTGGGGGGCAGCGGCACCTCGGCGCCGTTGAAGTCGAACTTCCCCGTCACCGGGTCCTGGACCAGCTTCTTGCCCTTGGCGATCTCCATGAAGACGTAGTAGTGGGCGAGTTCGTCGGGCCGGCCGGGGAAGGGGTTCTCGGGGGAGGCCTCGGTGCCCTCGCCCTGGGCCTTGATGATCTCGATGGCGTGCAGGACCGCGTCGAGGCTGGTCATCGGGACGATGTCGTTGCCGGTGCCGTGGCTGGAGAGGTTGAAGGTGACCTGGTTGCGGTCGTGGATCAGGCCTTCGAACGTGGGGAAGACCTTGGCGATCCGGGTGTAGAAGGCGCCGATGGTGTTGCCGTCGGGGGCGAAGGCGAGCGGGTGCTCGGGCTTCTCGATGGCGGCGAACAGGGCGGCCGAGTCGCGGCTCAGCCCGCTGAGGAAGACCTCCAGCCCGGGGTTGACGCCGCCGGGGAGCTCGCCGGGGTACTTGGGGACGGTGAGCGGGTCGTTGAGGACGACGTCGCCGCCGATCGCGGTGAGCATGTTGCAGACCAGGCCGAAGTGGGACATCTCATCGAAGATGATCTCCTTGATGCCGTGGAACACCGGCTCCTTGTCGTCCCGGGTGGTGATCGACCACAGGGCGGTGGCGTAGGGCGGGATGGTCGACAGCTCCAGCATGATCGCGCGCTGGAGGGCGTCCTTCAGTTCCTGTTCGGTCCAGTCGTCCTCGGCGATGTTCATCAGCCGGACGATCTCGGCGCTCTCGAAGTCCAGTACCCCGGTCATGGTGCGTCCCCTTTCGGTCGGTCGTGGCCGGACCGTACTCGGGGCAAGGGTGGTGGGTGCACGACTGGTCGGGACGCGGCCCGGGAGTTCATCCGGACGAGGGAACGCCGCCGCCCCGCACGGAACTCCCGTGCGGGGCGGCGGGGAGTGCGCGGGGAGTGCGTCGACCGGCGGGGTCCGGCCTAGAAGTCGTCGTCGAAGGAGACCGAGCCCTCGACGGCGACCTGGTACGCGGAGACCCGGCGCTCGAAGAAGTTGGTCAGCTCCTGGACGTTCTGCAGCTCCATGAACCCGAAGGGGTTGGCGGAGCCGTACCGGATCGGCAGGCCGAGGCGGGCCAGCCGCTGGTCGGCCACGGCCTGGAGGTACTCGCGCATCGAGGCGGTGTTCATGCCGGGCAGGCCGTCACCGCACAGGTCCTGGGCGAACTGGAGCTCGGCCTCGACGGCCTCCTCCAGCATCTCGGTGACCTGCTTGGCCATCTCGTCGTCGAAGAGGTCGGGCTCCTCCTCGCGGACGGTGTCCACCACGGAGAACGCGAAGTCCATGTGCATGGACTCGTCGCGGAACACCCAGTTGGTGCCGGTGGCGAGGCCGTGCAGCAGGCCGCGGCTGCGGAACCAGTACACGTACGCGAACGCGCCGTAGAAGAACAGGCCCTCGACGCACGCGGCGAAGCAGATCAGGTTCAGGAGGAACGCGCGGCGGTCGTCCTTGGTCTGCAGCGAGTCGATGTGGTCGACCGCGTTCATGTACTTGAAGCAGAACTGGGCCTTCTGGTGGATGGAGGGGATGTTCTCCACCGCGGCGAAGGCCGCGTTGCGGTCCTCGGGGTCGGGCAGGTAGGTGTCGAGCAGCGTCAGGTAGAACTGGACGTGCACGGCCTCCTCGAACAGCTGCCGGCTCAGGTAGAGCCGCGCCTCCGGGGAGTTGATGTGCTTGTAGAGGCTCAGCACCACGTTGTTGGCGACGATCGAGTCACCGGTCGCGAAGAAGGCGACCAGCCGGCCGATCATGTGCCGCTCGCCCTCGCTCAGCTTGGCGAGGTCGGCGACGTCGGAGTGCAGGTCCACCTCCTCCACGGTCCAGGTGTTCTTGATGGCGTCCCGGTACCGGTCGTAGAACGACGGGTAGCGCATCGGGCGCAGGGTCAGCTCGAAGCCGGGGTCGAGCAGCATCTTGCGGTCGTCGGTGCTCATTACTGGCAGGCCTCGCAGGACTCGGGGTTCTCCAGGGAGCAGGCCAGCGCGGCCTCTTCCTCGGGGGTGAGCGTCGGGGTGTTCACCGGCACCGGGGCGGCGGCGCGGGCGGTGCCGGACGCGGCCTGGGCGATCCGGGTGGCCGGACGCGAACGCAGGTAGTAGGTGGTCTTCAGACCGACCTTCCAGGCGTACGCGTACATCGAGCTGAGCTTGCCGATGGTCGGCGCGGCCATGAACAGGTTCAGCGACTGGCTCTGGTCGAGGTACGGCATGCGGGCCGCGGCCAGGTCGATCAGCGCGCGCTGCGGCAGCTCCCACGCGGTGCGGTACAGCGAGCGGACCTCGGCGGGCAGCCAGCCCAGCTCCTGGACCGAGCCGTTGGCGTCGCGCAGCGAGTCCCGGGTCTGCTGGTCCCAGACGCCCAGCTCCTTGAGCTCGCGCACCAGGTACGGGTTGACCTGGAGGAACTCGCCGGAGAGGGTCTCGCGCTTGAACAGGTTGGAGACCTGCGGCTCGATGCACTCGTAGACGCCGGCGATCGAGGCGATCGTCGCGGTCGGGGCGATCGCGAGCAGCAGCGAGTTGCGCAGGCCGGTGGTGGCGATCCGGGCGCGCAGCGCGGTCCAGCGATCGGCCCAGGCGGGGGCGGCCGACGGGAAGTGGTCGATGTGCAGCTCGCCGCGGGCGGCCCGGGTCTCGGCGTAGGCCTCGTGCCGGCCGAGCTGCTCGGCCAGGTCGGCGGAGCGCTCGTAGGCGGTGAGCATGATGCGCTCGGCGATGAGGGTGGAGAGGGTCTTCGCCTCGGCGGAGTCGAAGTCGATCCGCAGCTTGAAGAAGACGTCCTGCAGGCCCATCACACCGAGGCCGACGGGGCGCCAGCGGTTGTTGGAGGCGCCGGCCTCGGGGGTCGGGTAGAAGTTGATGTCCACCACGCGGTCGAGGAAGGTGACGGCGGTGCGGACGGTGGCGTCCAGGCGCTCCCAGTCCATCGCGGTCAGCAGGTCGGCGGCGGTGGCGCCGGCGGCGACGTGGGCGCCGAGGTTGACCGAGCCGAGGTTGCAGACGGCGGTCTCGGAGTCGTCGGTGACCTCGAGGATCTCGGTGCAGAGGTTGGAGCTGTGCACCGTGCGGCCGGGCAGCGCGGTCTGGTTGGCGGCGCGGTTGGAGGCGTCCTTGAAGGTCATCCAGCCGTTGCCGGTCTGCGCGAGGGTGCGCATCATCCGGGCGTACAGGGTCTGCGCGGGGATGGTGCGGACGGCCTTGCCGGCCAGCTCGGCCTTGCGGTAGGCCTCGTCGAACTCCTCGCCCCACAGGTCGACCAGCTCGGGGACGTCGGCGGGGGAGAACAGCGACCAGTCCGCGTTGGCGTTGACCCGGCGCATGAACTCGTCCGGGATCCAGTGCGCCAGGTTGAGGTTGTGCGTGCGGCGCGCCTCCTCACCGGTGTTGTCGCGCAGCTCCAGGAACTCCTCGATGTCCGCGTGCCAGGTCTCCAGGTAGACGCAGGCCGCGCCCTTGCGGCGGCCGCCCTGGTTGACGGCGGCGACCGAGGAGTCGAGGGTGCGCAGGAACGGGACGATGCCGTTGGACTTGCCGTTGGTGCCGCGGATCAGCGAGCCGCGGGAGCGGATCCGGGAGTAGGACAGGCCGATGCCGCCGGCGTGCTTGGAGAGGCGGGCGATCTGCGCGTACCGCGAGTAGATCGAGTCCAGGTTGTCCAGCGGGGAGTCCAGCAGGTAGCAGCTGGACATCTGCGGGTGCCGGGTGCCGGAGTTGAAGAGGGTCGGCGAGGAGGTCAGGTACTCCAGCCGGCTCATCAGGCGGTACAGCTCGGCCACCTCGCGCACCGACTGCTCGTTGTCGCCGACCGCCAGGCCACAGGCGACGCGGAGCAGGAAGTGCTGCGGGGTCTCGACGACCTTGCGGGTGATCGGGTGGCGCAGCAGGTAGCGGGACTGGACGGTGCGCAGGCCGAAGTACTCGAAGCGGTCGTCGCCGGCCGGGTCGATCAGGGCGTCCAGGGCGGCGGTGTGCTTGGCGACGAAGTCGGCGGTGGTGTCGCCGATCAGGCCTTCCTCGTGGCCGACCGCGATCGAGGTGGAGAACGAGACCACGCCCTGGGTCGCCGCCTCGTCGACGATCTCCAGCGCGAGCAGCCGGGCCGCCAGCTTCGAGTACTGCGGGTCCTCGGCGATCATCGACGCGGCGGCGTCGACGGCCAGGCCGCGCAGCTCGGCGAAGTCCGAGCCGGCGTGGCGGCCGCGGAGCGCGGCGGCGGCGACGTGGCCGGGGTCGACCTGGGGGAGGTCGGCGCTGCGATCGGTCAGCAGTCGCAGGAGCGCGCCGCCGGGGTCGGTGACCGTGGCGGTGGCGGGGACGGCGGAGCCGGAACCCTGGGTGGGCAGGGCGGCTGAGGCAGCGGTGGTCAAGGCGCTCTCTCCTGGCGGCGATCGGCGGCGTGGATCGGGTTGCCGGGCCGTTCGGGGCAGGGGAGTACGGCGCGCGGGCCCGGAGGCGTCGCGCGCGTGGCGTCCCCGGCCCGCCCGCGAGGCCCGGAAGGTGGTGCTGGTGCTGGTGGCCTCTGCGGGGAGGCGCTGGCACACCGTCGGCAGGTCATCGGACTCGCGGGCTCCCCGGGGGGAGGCGGCCGCACACCGCTGCGGGGCAGTCCCGGATTCGCACCGGCTTCCCCTGCTTCGACAGCAGGAGTGAGCATACATCTAGTGGCGCGAATCCTTTGCAGCCCCACATGTAGTGTCGCGCGGCTACGCAGCGTGGGTCGGGTGCGATAAACTGCCCGGGCTCTCGGGACGCCGTACAGACGCCCTGCAGACGCCGTACGGGAGCCGCGCGAGTGTTCGGCGGAGGGCCGGATCAGGGCCGGATCAGAGCCGGATCAGACCGGCGAGTGCCACTCCTGGGCCGGCTTGGCGGCGCACAGCCGCATCCGCACCTGGGTGCTCGGACCCGCCCCGGTGGGGCCGGTGGCGGGGTTCTCCACGCACTTCCCGCTGTCCTGGTTCTGCAGCTGCCCGCCGTCGGTGATCCGCCAGCGCTGGTCGGGCCGGCGGGTGCAGCCGGTCAGCACCGGGAAGCCGATGTCCGGGTCCTCCAGACAGCGGTCGGCCTGGCCGACCGTGCCGTCCTCGCCCATCGTCCAGGTCTGCGCGGCCGAGCCGTCGCAGGTCGCGGTGCCGACCGCGGCCGGGTCGCCGGCCACCCGGCTGTCCAGGCAGTAGCCGGGCAGCGCCGAGGTGATCGCCCCGCTGGGCCGGCCCGCGGCGACCTCGAAGGAGAACGCGTCGGTGCTCAGGCCCGCGCCGCCCTCCCAGATCTCGAAGCCCGCCTGGACGGCGCACAGGTAGGAGCCGGCCGGGACGTAGCCGCGCTGCACCGCGTCACGGGTGAACGCCCGCAGGTCGAGGTCGGTGACGGCGCCGGCGCCGTCCGCCATCTCGTAGGTGATCAGGGTGTGGCTGCTCTTCTTCGGCGCCTCGTACACCCGGTAGGGGAGACCGCCGGTGCGCAGCTCGCCGGCCTGCTTGCCGAACGGCGCGGTGCCGTGGCCGCGCAGCCAGATCATCACCTCGGCGCTCTCGGTGAACGAGCAGCTGCCCCGGGTGGAGCTGTACCAGAGGTCGTAGGAGGCGTTCCAGATGCCGCTGTCGACCTGGGTGGTGTGCCAGCTGCTGGTGGCGTAGCGCAGGTTGTTCACCGCGATCGGCAGCGGGCTGACGCCGTCGCCGCCGACCGGGGTGCTGATGTGCGGGTAGGCGCCGGGGCCGCGGGCCGGGTCGACCAGGTTGCCGCGGGCGACGGCGCTGCGGGTCACCGCGAAGGCGGTGCTCTCCGCGGTGCCGTGGACGCACAGGCCGCCGGTGGCGTTCCACTCGTTGGGGTTGATCACGTAGCGCCCGGAGTCCACCGGCTGCGAGGGGTAGCGGTTGGCGGCGGTGGAGCACAGCTCGCCGGGTTCGGCGGAGCTGAGCGGGGGCGGTGGCGGGGGCGGCGGGGCCTCGGCGGCCGAGGGCGCGCTCGCGCGCGGGATCAGCATGGCGCACAGCGAGAGCACCAGCAGGGCGGTGGGCGCGAGCCACCACCAGGCACGGAGCCGGGGGAGGCTGAGGCCGGGCAGGAGCGGGCGGGCCATGGTGTCTCGCCTCCCAACGGCGGTACTGGTGGTTCGGTGGTGCCGGTCGAGGCTATCCGGCGGTGGCCGGCGGGCTGGTCCGGGGCTTGGTGGCGGTCGGCTTCTTCACCGGGCTGGGTGAGGTGGCCGGCTTGGAGGCCGGCGGGGCCGGGGGCGGGGCGGACGGCGAGGGGGCGGGGCCGGGCGGCGGTGGGGACGGCGGCGCGGCGGCGGTCCTGGCCGGCTGGGAGCGGACGGTCCACCGCGCGCCGTAGCGCGGTGCGGCCACCCCGGCGGCGTAGGCCTCGGCGGCGGCGCCGGAGGCGGTGACCCGCCAGTCCACCTCCTTGACCGCCTCGTACCAGATCAGGCCGATGATGTCGGGGTGCTCGGGGAGCTGGGTGAACATCTCGGTGATCCAGCGGGCCTTCTGGCCGGAGCTGTCGGTGGCGGCGGTCTCGGTGATGACGACCGGCTTCTGGCTGAAGGCGCGCAGCTTCTTCAGGGTCGGCTCGAAGATCTGGTCGAAGGAGGCGTACTTCTCCAGGCCCACGGTGCCGTAGTAGCCGGACAGGCCGATCCAGTCGACGTAGTCGTCGCCGGGGTAGAGCGAGTCCAGCGGGGTGGCGTTCTCGTAGTCCACGTTGGGGCTCCAGACCCAGACCACCTGGTCGGCGCCGGCCTGCTTGAACAGGTCGTGGACGTGCCGCCAGGCCTGCGCGTACTGGCCGCGCTGGTTGCCGTTGGCCTGCTCGGCCCACGGGTACCAGTAGCCGTTCATCTCGTGGGCGAAGCGGAGCGCGACCGGGTAGCCGAGGCTCTTGACGCCCTCGGCCCACTGCTTGATGTAGCCGTCGAACTCGCCGCCGATGATGCGGCGCAGCGCGTAGTCGGGCTGTTCGCCGCGCTGCTTGTCGACCTTGGACTCCTTGTGGAAGTCCCAGGGCTCCCAGGCGACCATCGGCATGATGCCGCGTTCGGCCACGGTGTCGAAGATCCGGCGGTCGAAGCGGCGGTCCCACCAGCCGACCGAGAACTCCAGCACGCCGGGCTGCTGCTTCACCGCGGTGGTGAACTCGTCGACCGGGGTGAGGTCGTAGGGGCCGGCCTTGGTCATCACGCCCATGAAGGCGCCGCCGGGCGGCGGGAACTGGGCGGGCGCGGCCGGGGCGGGGGTCGGCGCGGCGGTGGCCGGGGCCTCGGCCGCCGGGGTGGTGGCGGGCGCGGCGGACGGTTCGGCGGTGGCGGCCGGGGTCGCGGCCGGGGTCTGTTCGGCCAGCGCGCTGACCAGCCAGCTCGGCATCGCGGTCGGCGCGGCGCCGGCGAAGGCGTACGGCGCGGGGGCGGTGCGGGCGACGTACTTCGGTGCCAGGACGAAGGTGTAGGCGACCATCAGGGCGAGCGCGAGCAGGCCGATGACCCGGGGGACGGTGATCTTCAGCATCAGCGGCCGCCCTTCCGGCCGCCGCCGGCTGGGGCCGGCTCCAGCAGGTCCGCCAGCTCCCGCTCGGCGGCGCCCTCGGTCCGCTCGTCGGCCCGCTCGTCGGCCGCGTCCGGGGCGGGCCCGGCCGGGTCCGGCAGGGCCTCGTCCTGGTCCTCGTCCTCGTCGTACTCGGCGGCCTCCGGCCGGCGCGGGGCGGGCAGTTCGGCGGCGGCCCGCCGCTCGGCCCGGGCGGCCCGGCGCGCGCTGACGAAGGAGATGACCGGCGGCGCGATGCCGGTGAACATGCTGAGGCCGGCCCAGAACCGGAGCAGCCAGATGCCGTGGTGCAGGGTGAAGCTCGCGCCGAGCAGCCCGGCCGCGACGGTGGCCCAGAGCAGGTGCAGCCGGAAGGTCGACAGCGACTCGGCGCTGCGCAGGTCGCCCTTGGCGGTCACGGCGTAGGCCAGCGGGCGGCGCAGCAGCGCGGCGACGGCGGCGGCCACGTACACCGGCCCGGCGAACAGGGCCAGGCCCATGCCGGCCATGCCGATCTCGCGCCGCTCGTGGGCGGCCAGGTTGAACCGCCGCAGCCAGAGCCAGAGCAGGAACCAGCTGCCCATGCTGGCGCCCCACAGCGAGGTCCAGAGCACGGTGTCGAGCTTGATCGAGGTGATCCCGCAGGCCAGGTAGACGGCGGTGGCGAGGCTGCCGAGCACGGTGGTGACCGCGACGCTCGGGTAGTAGAACTGGACCAGCCCGTACAGCACCCGCTGGCGCAGCCGCAGTTTGATGCCGGACCGCAGGCGGCTCTTGAGCAGGATCTCCCAGATGCCGTAGGCCCAGCGCTTCTGCTGGTTGAAGTAGTCGGTCCAGGAGGTCGGGCCCTCGCCGACGGCGAGCACGTCGGGGGTGTAGACGCCCTTCCAGCGGTGGCCGGTGGCGGGGTTCTCGGTGGCCTGGACCCGCATGCTGGTGAGGTGGTCCTCGATGATCGAGTCCTGGTAGCCGCCGATCTGCTGCCAGGCGGCCGGCCGGTAGAGGTGGTTGGTGCCGATCAGCAGCGGGGCGTCCATGCCGTTGCCGCCGCGTTCCACCAGGCCGGAGAAGAGGTACTGCTGGACGGAGGCGCCGTGCGCGACCCAGTTGTCGTACATGTTGCCGTACACCTGGGGGGCGACCACGAAGGCGGTGTCGGGGTCGCGGAAGTAGCCGAGGGTGCGTTCCAGGAAGCACGCCAGCGGGACGTGGTCCGGGTCCATCTGGGCCACCACGTCGTACTTGTGCTCGTGCTCGGCGCGCCAGGAGTTGTGGTTGCCGGACTTGGTCTTGGCCCGGAACTCGCCCTCGGCCTGGTTGTACTCGGGGCGGCCCTTGCGGCTGAAGTGGTGGACGCCGAGCCGGGCGGCCATCTCCTTGACCCGGTCGTCGTCGCCCTCGTCGAGGATCCAGACGTCGACCTCGCCGTCGTACTCGATCTCCAGCATCGCGGCGAGGGTCCGCTCGACGATGTCGATCGGCTCCTTGGCGGGGACGATGGTGGTCAGGACGGCGACCTTCAGGCCGGCCGGCGCGGTGACGGGTATCGGGTCCTTGGCGCGGAACGCGAACACCCAGACCGCGAGGTTCTGGATCAGGCGCACCACCTCGACGGTGACGACGGCGCAGAAGCAGATCCGGGCGACGTTGATCCGCCAGTCGGCGGACCATCCGACGCCCGGCCCGGGTATGTGCGCGGGCAGCAGCAGCCAGCCGACGAAGACCAGGCCGGCCGCCGCGTTGAGGGCGACCAGCAGGGTCAGGACGAACTTGACGCCGGGTGAGGAGACCTTGCGGTAGCGGACGGTGTCCACGTCCTCGCCGGGCTGCAGCGGTCCGGTGGTGTCGGCGCAGGCCAGGTAGGCGCGGCGGGCCGAGGCGTTGCGGGACTGGCTGCGGGTGGCGCGGCGTTCGTGCGGGGCCTCCGGGAGGAGCCGGCTGTGACGTCCGCGGCCGCGCCGGCCGCCGCCGTGCGTCGTCCGTTCATCGGTGGAGTCCACCAGCCCAACCCCCGTTGTGGGCCGCCCCGGGATGGGGTGGCCGTGCTCGTCCTCGTCCTTGCTCGCGCGCCCGGAGTGCCTGGGTGTCCGCCCCCCGTGAGCGGTAGTGAGCATACGGGCAGCCCCCGGTGACGGGTCACCGGGGGTGAGGGACCGCGTCAGGGAGTGATCTTCACCGAGTTGGCGATCTGGTCCATCAGGGCGAGCGCCGGGGCCTCGGCCGACTGGTCCAGGCAGATCTGCAGCACCGCCACCGTGGTCGCGCCGGCGGCCGGGGTCACCTCCAGGACGCCGCAGTAGGCGTCGGGCGTCGAGGTGGTGCTGGACATCGGGACGTGCCAGAGGGCCAGGTAGCCGTCCAGGTTCTGGATCTTGACGGCGGACTGCTTCAGCGGCTCCGGCGGGGTGGGCGCCTCGGCGCCGTAGCGGGTGTTGTAGAGCAGCTGGCCCATGCCGAGGACCATGGACTTGGGGTCGGACCAGCCGCCGTTGAAGACCCGGAGGTTCTGGACCACCAGGCCGCGGGTGCAGGCGCCGCTGCCGTGGCCGACGCAGGCGTACGGGCTGACCGCGTACCGGATGTCGGTGGGGTTCTTGGCGTCGGTCTGGACCTGCCAGTCGGCGGGCAGCATGAAGTTCATCTTGGAGTCCTGGCCGGTCACCTGCTTGCCGCCGGCCAGCTGCTGACCGCCGGTCAGGGTGGTGCCCATAAAGCCGTTCGGGCTCTTGGGGTCGGCCGGGCCGGCCTTCGGGCCGGTGCTGTTGGCGACCTTGGGGGTGTCGGCCGGCGCGCTGCGGTGGCCGACGAACCAGCCGGCGCCGGCCATCACCACGGAGAGCACGACGGCGCCGACGCCCAGCAGGACCTTGCGCTTGGTGGTGTTGGGCTCGACGGTCTCGAAGACGACGGAGGTCGGGGTGAACGGCTGCGGGGCCGCCGGCGACGCGGCCGCGGCCGGCGTGCCGATCACCGTGGGCGTCGCGGCGACCGAGGCGGCCGGGCCGAAGGCACCGGGCGTGGCGGCCGGTCCGGCCTGGCCCGGGACCGGGCCGGCGGTCGCGGTGGTGGCGGCGTCCGCGGGCTTGGCCTGGGTGCGGCCGCTCCAGGCCGAACCGTCCCACCAGCGCTCCGTATTGGGCTGCCCAGAAGGATCGTCATACCATCCGGCTGGCGTGTTCCCCGTCGTCATGCGGCGGATCCTAGCAGCAGCGCAAATCCGATCGTCATATCCGGGCGGGGCCCGAAGCCTTGGCCCGGGCGCCCGGTCGGGAGGCCGGTCGGAAGGTCGGTTCAGAAGGCCAGGCTGTAGACCATCAGGTTCATCCCCGGGTGCGGCGACCAGTCCCGCTCGGGGGTGCGGCGGAAGCCGACCCGCTCGTAGAGCCGGTGGGCCGTGGTCATCTCCGGCCGGGTGGAGAACGCCATCCCGGCCAGGCCGAGTTCACGGCTGCGGGCGAGCGCGGCGCGCACCAGGGACTCGCCGACGCCCCGCCCGCGGGCGGCCCCGGTGGTGGCGAGCATCCGGATCTCGCCCTCCCCGGGGACCGCTATGTCCGCCCACTCGGTGCCGCCGACCGCGAAGGTCACGCAGCCGAGCACCCGGTCCCCGTCGGCGGTGTCGACCGCGACCAGGAGTTCGGCCTCGCGGGCCCGGCGGGCGGCGTCGCTCAGCAGCTCGACGTAGGAGCTGTCGGGCGAGGTGTAGCCGTCGCCTACGAAGGCCTCGACGGTGATCCGGCCGGCGTCCTGGTAGTCCTCGGCCCGGGCCGGGCGGATGGCGATGTCCATGCGGCCAGTGTGCCGGAGTCCGCGCCGGTCCGGGCCGTCGGGGCGGTGGGCAGGAAGATGACGGTGCGGGCGGGGGCGTCGGCGGCGGCCGGGACGGCGGCGGGGCCGGTGACGGGGGTGGCGGCGGCGGGGTCGGCGGACGGGCGGAGCGAGGCGGCGGGCATGGTGCCGTAGAGCCGGTCGGGGAGGGCGGGGTCGACGGGGTAGCCGCCCGGACGGTGCCAGTTGTCGCGTCCGGTGGCGTCCTGCCGGGCCACCTCGCGTCCGATCAGGGCACCGAGCAGGGCGAACCCGCCGACGGCCCCGAGCAGGGCCAGTGCGCTGGCGAGCGTGTCGGAATCCATGACTCCCACCCTCCTCGGGGCGGCCGCCGGGGACGAGTGGCAGGAATGCCCGATTGCATCGAAAAACTGCCATCGGGCGTCCTATCCTGTCCGCATGCTCAAGAACGTGGTCGCGGTGGTCCTGGAAGAACTCCACCCCTTCGAACTCGGTGTGGCCTGCGAGGTCTTCGGCCTGGACCGGAGCGAGGACGGGCTGCCCGCCTACGACTTCGCGATCGCCGGCGCCCACCCCGGCCCGCACCGCACCCACGCCGGCTTCACCGTGGACGTCCCGCACGGCCCCGAGCGGATCGCCGCGGCCGACCTGGTGGTGGTCACCGCGACCACCATCGACCGGACCTACCCGGAGCCGCTGCTGGACGCCCTGCGGGCGGCCGTCGACGGCGGCGCCCGGGTGCTCTCGATCTGCAGCGGGGCCTTCGTGCTCGGCGCCGCCGGCCTGCTGGACGGCCGCCGCTCCACCACCCACTGGCGCCACACCGCCGAACTGGCCGCCCGCCACCCGCTCACCGAGGTCGAACCGGACGTCCTGTACGTGGACGAGGACCCGGTGGTCACCTCGGCCGGCACGGCGGCCGGCATCGACGCCTGCCTGCACCTGGTCCGCAAGCTGCAGGGCGCCGAGGTGGCCCGGGGGATCGCCCGCCGGATGGTGGTGGCGCCGCACCGGGAGGGCGGGCAGGCCCAGTTCGTCTACCGGCCGCTGCCGGAGACCGACGGCGAGTCGCTCGCCCCGCTGCTCGACTGGATGCGCCACCACCTGGGCGAGGAGGCGACCGTCGAGCAGCTGGCCGCCCGGGTCCACATGTCGCCGCGGACCTTCGCCCGCCGCTTCCACCAGGAGACCGGCACCACCCCGCACCGCTGGCTGACCGGCCAGCGGCTGCTGCTCGCCCAGCGGCTGCTGGAGTCGACCAGCGAGCCGGTGGACACCATCGCCTCCCGCTGCGGCTTCGGCAACGCGGCCACCCTGCGGCACCACTTCGGCCGCCGGCTGGGCACCACGCCGCTCGCCTACCGCCGCTGCTTCGCCGAGCCCGAGTTCCGCGGCCGGAGCTGCTGAGCCGCCCCCCGGGCCCCGGCGGCCCGCCCCCCGCGGTCCGGCTCAGTCCGCCAGGTGCCGGGTGTCGTTCCACCGGGCCGGGCGCAGCCGGCCGTCCTCGGCCCGCCAGACGCTGGTGGAGCAGTTGCGCACCGGCTCCAGCGCGGTCAGCTGCGCCTCGGTGAGCCGGTCCAGCGCGTACCGCAGCATCAGCACCGTGCAGTCGTGGGCGACCAGCAGGACGGGCCGCCCGGCCTCCTCGGCGCAGATGTCGCGCAGCACGCTGCGCACCCGCAGGGCCACGTCCGCCCAGGACTCGCCGCCGGGCGGGCGGTAGTACAGCTCGCCCATCTTGCGCCGCCGGGCCGCCTCCTCGGGGTGCTTGGCCTCGATGGCGGCCTTGGGCAGCATCTCCAGGACGCCGAGCTCGCGGTCGCGCAGCCGCTCGTCGAGCCGGACGGCGAGCGAGACCGGGACGGCGCCGAGGCCGGCGGCCTGGGCGAGCGCGATCCGGGCGGTCTCGGTGGTGCGCAGGTACGGCGAGCACCAGACGCTGCGCGGCCGGTCGGCGCTCGGCAGCCCGGCCCACCAGCGGCCGAGGGCGTGGGCCTGCTGCCGGCCGTGCAGGGAGAGCGGGATGTCCGCGTCCCGGCAGCCGATCGGCACGCTGAGCGCGCCGGCCGCCTCGGCGAGCTGGAACTCGACGTTGGCGGTGGACTCGCCGTGCCGGGTGGCGATCAGGACGGACGGCAGCGGCCCGGCCGCGACCGGGCCCTCGGGCCGGTGCGGGGTGGCGGGCCGGGCCCGTCCGTCGGTCTGGTGCTGGCCGTTGAGTGTGGTGCCGGTGTCTGCCATTGCCGCGCTCCCCGTGGGTCGTTCAGTTGCCGGCCGGTGCTCGGTCCGGTCTGGTTGGTGCCCTGGTGTGGTGCCCGTTCGGCACGGCTGTTCATACATATGATCGCGCCGCCCCTCCAGTGTTGACGGAGGAGACGGCGCGATCACAGGGCGCGCGTGGGGCGTATCAGTGCGCCGCCACGGGCTCCGGCGCGTTCTTCAGCTCGTCGTCGCCGCTCTCGGCGCCGTAGTCGCCGGGCCGGGTCTCGTCCGGGCCCTCGGGCGCCTTGGCGGCCTTCAGCACCAGGGTGAGCACCACGGCGACCAGCAGGTTGAGGACGAAGGCGGTGAGGCCGATGTAGCCGATCTCGCCGATGCCGGGGATCTCGGCCGCGTTGCCGCCGAAGTGCTTGGTCTTGGGGCTGGCGATCCCGTAGGCCTTCCAGGTGCCGTAGACCATGCCGGCCGCCCAGCCGGCCAGCAGCGCCCAGTGGTGGAACCAGCGGGTGAACAGGCCGCCGACGATCGAGACGAAGGTCTGCAGGATCCACAGGCCGCCGAGCAGCTGGAGGTTGATCGCCGCCTGCTTGTCCATGCCGAGCACGAAGACCAGCGCGCCGACCTTGACCAGCAGCGAGACCAGCTTGGCGACCCGGGTCTCGTCGGCGGGGGTGGCGGTCGGCTTCAGGTACTCCTTGTAGACGTTGCGGGTGAACAGGTTGGCCGCCGCGATCGACATGATGGCGGCCGGGACGAGCGCGCCGATCCCGATCGCCGCGAAGGCGACGCCGGTGAACCAGTCCGGGAACATGTTCTCGAACAGCTGCGGCACCGAGAGCTGGGTGTTGAAGCCCTTGTCGCCCTTGCCGACCCCGGCGGCGATCGCCATGAACCCGAGCAGTGCCAGCAGCCCCAGCATCAGCGAGTACGCGGGCATGATCGCCATGTTCCGGCGGACGGTGTTGCGGGACTTGGAGGCCAGCACGCCGGTCACCGAGTGCGGGTACATGAACAGCGCCATCGCCGAGCCGAGCGCCAGCGTCGCGTACGTCCACTGCTTGTTCTCCGGCACGGTGAGCGAGCCGGCCGACTTGGGCGCGCTGAACTTCTCGCCGACCGCGTCGAAGATGTGCCCGTAGCCGCCGAGCCGGATCGGGATGTAGATCACCGCGACGATGATCACGATGTAGATCAGGGTGTCCTTGACGAAGGCGATCAGCGCCGGGGCGCGCAGCCCGGAGGAGTAGGTGTAGGCGGCCAGCACGCCGAAGGCGATGAACAGCGGCAGGTCCTTGACGAACCAGTTGGCGTTCTCGCCGCCGCCGACGCCCAACACGTCCAGCACCGCCTGGATGCCGACCAGCTGGAGCGCGATGTACGGCATGGTGGCCAGGATGCCGGTCAGCGCCACCATCAGGGAGAGCGGCCGGGAGCCGTACCGCCCGCGGACGAAGTCGGCCGGGGTGACGTAGCCGTGCACCCGGGAGACCGACCAGAGCCGGGGGAGGAAGAGGAAGACCAGCGGGTAGGCGATGATCGTGTACGGGACGGCGAAGAAGCCGGCCGCGCCGGTCGCGTAGACCGCGGCGGGGACGGCGACGAAGGTGTACGCCGTGTAGAGGTCGCCGCCGAGCAGGAACCAGGTGACCCAGGTCCCGAAGCTGCGGCCGCCCAGGCCCCACTCGTCCAGGTGGGCCGCGTCGTCGGCGCGGCGCCACCGGGAGGCGAGGAAGCCCATCACGGTGACCAGGACGAAGAAGAGGACGAAGACCGTCAGCGCGGGCACGTTGACCCCGTTCACCGGACGTCACCCGCCTTCCGGGTCCGGGCGGCCTTGCGGGCCTTCTCGTCGCGGTTGATCAGCAGGTAGGCCGCGACCGTGAAGAGGGCCGAGGCCGGCACCCAGAGCAGCTGGTACCAGTAGAAGAAGGGGACGCCGCCCACCTCGGGGTCGGCCTTGTCGTACGAGCCCACCCAGAGCATCGCGACGATCGGCACCAGCAGGGCGAGCGCGGCCAGCACCCGTTCGGGGGTCACCGCCGGCAGGGCGGCGCGGGCCGCGGGCCCCTCTGGCTCGGGCATGACAGGTTGATCGGTATCGAGATCTGACGACATGGTTCTGCTCCGCTTCGGAGGGTCACACCGTGTCGGTGCCGCAAACCCCCGAGGAACCGCACACCCCCGTGAGCCCGCCGAGCAGCACCACTGGTGATCGGCAGTCAGTACGGATGCGGAATCTAGAGCATCGCGTGATCCATGTCACCGGATCGGGCGCAACTTCCCGCCATCCGGACGCCAACGCATCCGAACAACGCGACGGGCACCGGCGTGCGCGGGGCGCGCGCCGGTGCCCGGAAGCAGGGGAGGGGCGTGGGCCGTCCTCTTTACTCCGGCTGCTCCGGCCGCTTGAGGCGGGTGATGAACTTGTACCGGTCGCCGCGGTAGATCGACCGGACCCACTCGACCGGGTGACCCTCGGCGTCGAAGGAGTGCCGGGAGAGCTGGAGCATCGGCAGGCCCAGGTCGGAGCCGAGCAGGCCGGCCTCGCGCGGGTTGGCCAGGGTGGTCTCGATGGTCTCCTCGGCCTCGGCCACGGTCACCCCGTAGACCTCGCGCAGCGCGGTGTACAGCGAGTCGTGCTTGGCCAGGTTGCGGCGCAGGGCCGGGAAGCGCTTGGCGGACAGGTGCGCGACCTCGATCGCCATCGGGTCGCCGTTGGCCAGTCGCAGCCGCTCGATCCGCAGCACCCGGCCGCCGGGCTTGATGTCCAGCAGCGGGGCGATCCGGTCGTCGGCCGAGATGTAGCCGATCTCGATCAGCCGGGAGGTGGGCTCCAGGCCCTGGGCGCGCATGTCCTCGGTGTAGGAGGTGAGCTGGAGCGCCTGGGCGACCTTGGGCTTGGCGACGAAGGTGCCCTTGCCCTGGATGCGCTCCAGCCGGCCCTCGACGACGAGCTCCTGCAGGGCCTGGCGGACGGTGGTGCGCGAGGTGTCGAACTGGGCGGCCAGTGCCCGCTCGGGCGGGACCGGGGTGCCGGCGGGCTGGGTCTCGGTGAGCTGCAGCAGGTGGCGCTTGAGGCCGTAGTACTTCGGGACCCGGGCGGTCGGGTCCGCGCCGGCCTGCGTGGAGAGGTTCTTCACCTGGGGGTCGTTGACCTGGGCCGTGCTGCCCCCGTCGCTGCTCATCGGACCTGTCTCCCGCTTCTCGCGGGGCTCTTGGAGAGCCCCACTACTTCATTAACGGCTCACATCGTTGCATGTATGGCTACGGAACGAATACCTCATCACGCGATGAACGATGTGCGGTGTCGGCTTGATAACGGGTGGTCCGGATCGGTCGAACAGCCGTTGACAGGCCCATTGGTCTAGGCCAAGCTCCAGGCATCTGGTCTACACCACTAGGCCGGTAACTATGAATCCCCCCACCCGTTCGATGGGGTCCGCGGCACCATTCCTCCCGCATTGTGTGGGTCTGCCGCTGCCACCCGACGGGGGTAACCCAGGCATCCCTCAGGAGGATGGCGTGAAGCGTCAGCTCATCGCGGCGGTCGGCGTTGCGGCCATGGTCGTTGGTCTCGCGGCCTGTAGCTCGGACGGCAAGAAGGACGGGGACGACAAGAGCTCCGGCTCGACCACCGCCGCCGACGGCAAGAAGGACTACAACGGCAAGACCCTCAAGGTGTGGCTGATGTCCGGCTCGGCCCCCAAGGGCTGGGAGGACTCGGTGAAGACCGAGTTCGAGACCACCTACCCGGGCTCGAAGATCGAGTTCCAGGTCCAGGAGTGGAACGGCATCGGCCCCAAGGTCACCGCCGCGCTCTCCGAGGGCTCCGTCGACGTCCTGGAGATCGGCAACACCCAGACGGCCGGCTACGCCGCCACCGGTGGTCTGCTGGACATCACCAAGGACAAGGCCGCCGTCGGTGGTGCCGACTGGGCCCCCAACCAGAGCGAGTCCGCGATCCTGGACGGCAAGCAGTACGCCGCCCCGTGGTACGTCACCAACCGCGTCGTCTCCTACAACAAGGACCTGTGGACGAAGGCCGGCATCACCGCGCCGCCGAAGACCCTGGACGAGCTCTACGCCGCGTTCGACAAGCTCAAGGCCACCCAGGGCGTCGCCGACCCGATCTACATGCCGGGCCAGGAGTGGTACGTCTACTTCGGTCTGCTCAACAGCGAGGGCGGCAAGCTGGCGAAGAAGGAGGGCGACAAGTGGGTCGGCGGCCTGTCGTCCCCCGAGGCGCAGAAGGCCTTCGAGACCTACAAGAAGATCCAGAGCTACTCGGCCACCGGCGCCAAGGACAAGGACGAGGCCAAGCCGCAGCAGAAGGACGTCTTCGGCAAGGGTGACGTCGGCTCGATCATCGGCCTCGGCTGGGAGCTCCCGGACGAGAAGGCCATGGCCAAGGACAAGATCGGCTTCTTCCCGCTCCCGGGCAAGACCGCCGACAAGCCCTCCGGCGTGTTCCTCGGCGGCTCGAACCTGGCCATCGCCCAGGCCAGCAAGAACTCCGCCATGGCGAAGGACTTCCTGAAGGTCGCGCTCAACGACAAGAACGAGGGCCTGATGGCCGGCGCCGGCCTCATCCCGAACAAGAAGTCGCTCAACGACAAGGTCGTCGGTGACTTCGCCCAGGCCGCCGCCAAGGCCGCGGCCGTCGACGGCGGCATCACGCCGACCACCCCGAACTGGGCGTCCGTCGAGAACGAGCCGAACCCGATCAAGGAGTTCCTGACCGCGGCCCTGACCGGCGACTACGCCGCCGCGGCCAAGAAGGCGGACGACGAGATCGCCAAGCGTCTCAACGCCAAGCAGTAACAGTCGAGCGGCGTCGCTCACCGGCTCCCGGCGGGGAGCCGGTGGGCGGCGCCTGTCCGTCGTGGTCGGGTTTGTCAGGAAGAGAGAACGATGGCTGTGCATTCGGAGCGGGTGCAGACACAGTCCCCGGAGTCAGGGAAGGCTGCTGTGGCCACTATTGAGACGGGCGCCGCGCACGGTGGCGGCGCCGGCACCCCGAAGAAGAGCGCCAGACCGGCGGGCGGCCCGGGCTTCGGCTCCCGGATCGCGCCGTACCTGCTGCTCCTGCCCGCCACCGTGGCCACGCTGGCCCTGCTGGGCTGGCCCCTGCTGAAGACCGTCCTGGTCTCGTTCCAGAACCTGAACGCGCGCCAGCTCGTCCAGCACCTGACCGAGTGGAACGGCTTCGAGAACTACACCGAGCAGCTGTCCGACCCGGAGTTCTGGGCGGTCACCGGCCGGAGCGTCGCCTTCACCGCGCTCAACGTCTTCCTGATCATGGTCGGCGGCGCGCTGGTGGGCCTGCTGCTCAACCGGCTCGGCAAGAAGATGCGGCTACTGCTGTCGATCGGCCTGCTGTTCGCCTGGGCCATGCCGGTGGTCGCCTCGACCACCGTCTACACCTGGCTGTTCGACTCCCGGTTCGGGGTCGTCAACTGGTTCCTGGACGCCCTCGGCTGGCACTCGATGGCCGACTACAACTGGACCGGCAGCCAGTACTCGACCTTCTTCGTGATCCTCCTGCTGCTGGTCTGGGGCTCGATCCCGTTCGTGGCGTTCAACATGTACGCGGCGCTGACCACCATCCCGAAGGAGCTCTACGAGGCCGCCCGGATGGACGGCGCCGGCCCGGTCAAGATCTTCACCGCGGTGATGTTCCCGAACCTCAAGCCGTTCTTCCTGGCCACGACCTTCCTCGAGGTCATCTGGATCTTCAAGGCCTTCACCCAGATCTACGCGATCAAGGCCGGCGGTCCCGACGGGCTCACCCGGACCCTGCCGATCCACGCCTTCCTGGAGGGCTCCGGCCGCCAGCACTACGGCACCGGTGCCGCCATCGCCGTGCTCACCATCCTGATCCTGGGCGTGCTGATGGCGTACTACTTCCGCATCATTCTCAAGCAGGAGGACGAGCTGTGAGGCGCTCGCTCATCGGACGCACCTGGCCGAACGTCATCGCGGTCGTCCTCTTCGTCTTCTTCGTCTTCCCCGTCTACTGGATGATCATCACGGCGTTCAAGCCGACCAAGGACATCGTCAGCAAGACGCCGGTCTTCCTGCCACTCGACGCGACCTTCGAGCACTTCAAGACCGCCACCGCCGTGCCGAAGTTCTGGGAGTACACGGCCAACAGCTTCATCGTCACCGTCCTCGCGGTGGTGATCTCGCTGGTGATCGCGACCATGGCGTCCTTCGCCGTCGCCCGGATGAAGTTCCGCGGCCGCAAGGCCTTCGTGCTGGTCATCATGGCGGCGCAGATGGCGCCCTGGGAGGTCATGACCATCGCGGTCTACCTGATCTCCCGCGACAGCGAGATGCTGAACAGCCTCGTCCCGCTCACCGCCTTCTACATGATGATGGTGCTGCCCTTCACCATCTGGACGCTGCGCGGCTTCATCGCCGCGGTGCCGAAGGAGCTGGAGGAGTCGGCCATGGTCGACGGCTGCACCCGCACCCAGGCCTTCGTGAAGGTGATCTTCCCGCTGCTGGCGCCGGGTCTGATGTCCACCTCGCTGTTCGGGTTCATCACCGCCTGGAACGAGTTCCCGCTCGTCCTGATCCTCAACAAGACCGAGGGTCAGACCCTGCCGCTGTGGCTGTCCTCCTTCCAGACCGCCTTCGGCAACGACTGGGGCGCCACCATGGCGGCGTCGACGCTGTTCGCGCTCCCGGTGCTGATCCTGTTCGTCTTCCTGCAGCGCAAGGCGGTCGGTGGCCTCACCGACGGCGCCGTGAAGGGCTGATCCCGTCATGAGCATCCTCGTCCCGACCCTCCCCGCCTCCGACCAGTTGCACCGCGACGCGCTGACCGTCCTCCAGCCCGGCTTCGAGGGCACCGAGCCGCCGGAGTGGGTGCGCCGCCACCTGGCCGCCGGCCTGGGCTCGGTCGCGCTGTTCGACCGCAACGTGGCCGACCTCGGCCAGCTCGCCGCGCTCACCGGCGCGCTGCGGGCCGAGAACCCCGACCTGCTGATCGCCATCGACGAGGAGTCCGGGGACGTCACCCGGCTGGAGGCGGGCTCCGGCTCGTCCTGGCCCGGCAACCTCGCCCTCGGCGCGATCGACGACCCGGCGCTGACCCGCGACGTCGCCCGCGAGCTGGGCCGGGCGCTGGCCGCGGCCGGCGTCAACTACAACTGGGCGCCCACCGCCGACGTCAACTCCAACCCGCGCAACCCGGTGATCGGCGTCCGCTCCTTCGGCGCCGACCCGGAGCTGTGCGCCCGGCACACCGCCGCCTGGGTGGAGGGCCTGCAGTCGGCCGGCGTCGCGGCCTGCTCCAAGCACTTCCCGGGCCACGGCGACACCGCCGTCGACTCGCACCACGGCCTGCCGGTGATCGACGTCGACCTGGAGGTGCTGCGGGCCCGCGACCTGATCCCGTTCCAGGCCGCGATCGCCGCCGGGACCAAGGCCGTCATGACGGCCCACATCATGGTCCCCGCGCTCGACCCGAAGCTGCCCGCCACGCTCAGCCCCAGCGTGCTGCGCGACCTGCTGCGCGCCGCGCCGGCCGACGGCGGCCTGGGCTACCAGGGCCTGATCGTCAGCGACGCGATCGAGATGGGCGCCATCGCCGACACCTTCGGGATGGGCGAGGGCACCGTGCTGGCCCTGGCGGCCGGCGCGGACGCGATCTGCGTGGGCGGCGGCCTGGCCGACGAGGAGACCGTGCTGATGCTGCGCGACGCCATCGTGGCGGGCGTGCAGTCCGGCCGGCTCCCGGAGGAGCGGCTCGCCGACGCGGCCGCCCGGGTGCGCGCGCTCGGCAGCTGGGCCCGGATCGCGGCCCAGGGCGAGCGGCCGGAGGCGGACCTGGCGGTCGGCCTGCGGGCGGCCCGCCGGGCGCTGCGGGTGGTCCGGGCGCCGGGCCGGGAGGTCCTGCCGGTGACCGAGCGCCCGTTCGTGGCCTCGTTCTCCGACGAGCCGAACATCGCGGTCGGCGACGTCACCCCGTGGGGCGTGGCCGGCATGCTGGCCGACCGCTTCCCGGGCACCCGCACCCGCGAGGTCGGCCCGGAGGCGGCCGCGCCGGAGGTGCTGGAGGCCGTGCTGGCCGAGGTGCTCGCCGAGGCCGCCGACCGCCGCCTGGTGCTGGTGGTCCGGGACGCCCACCGGCACGCCTGGATGTCGGCCGCGCTGGCCCGCCTGGTGGCGGCCCGCCCGGACGCCGCGGTGGTCGAGATGGGCCTGCCGCAGTCCGAGCCGGTCGGCGCGCTGCACATCGCCACCCACGGCGCCGCCCGGGTCTGCGGCCTGGCCGCCGTCGAGGTGCTCACCGGGCAGCCGGGAGCGATCGGCTGATTCCCCGTCGCCTTCCACCGACCCGTACCGACGGGTACGGGAGGCGCTCGCCCGACGGGCCCGTCATGCGCATGCCGCATGGCGGGCCCGTCGGCGTTTCCGCAGGCTGACCTGCGGGTTCGCGACCTGACGGTGTTCCCTCAAATCCCCCTTAAGCCACCCTTAAGTTCTACTTAGGGTGACGGCGGCGCGACTGATCGCCACGCGGTACAACAGGTCTGCAACGGCCGTGGCTGCCAGGCCATTTGGCGTTGACACCGCCAGTGGTCTAGGCCAGGCTCCACTCCATCCGGTTCGAATTTCAATATCGCCGGATGTGGTATTGGCCCACCCCTAAGCTCTTCGCAGCCCCTCCCCGGACCCCGTCCCGGCAGGCGACAGCACGCTGCCGGCGGGCACAGGCACTAACACCCTCGGAGGATGGCGTGAAGAAGCGTCGGCTCATGGCGACCGTCGGGATCGTGGCGCTCGCCGCCGGACTGACGGCGTGTTCCTCGGGCGGCAAGGGCTCCGGCGACGCCAAGGGCGCCGCGGCGGACCCGAAGGCCGCCACCGGCACCGTGACGGTCTGGCTGATGGACGACGCCCAGAAGAACTGGCCGGACCTCGTCCAGCGGGTCAACGACGAGTTCGCCGCCAAGTACCCGAACGTCACCCTCAAGCTCGCCTACCAGGGCTGGGCCGACAAGGTCGCCCGGCTGGACAAGGCGCTCGCCGAGGGCGCCGCCCCGGACGTGGTCGAGCTCGGCAACACCGAGACCATGAAGTACGTGCTCTCCGGCGCGCTGGCCCCGGTCGAGCGGAACACCTTCGAGAACTCCGACACCTGGATCAAGGCGCTCGCCAACACCTGCACCTACCAGGACAAGCTCTGGTGCGTGCCCTACTACGCGGGCGCCCGGGTCGCCATCTACAACTCGGCGGCCTTCCAGCAGGCCACCGGCAACGGCGAGTTCCCGAAGACCGAGGACGAGCTGCGCGCGGCGCTGGACAAGATCGCCGACAAGAACAAGGCCGACCGCACCTACTCCTCGCTCTACCTGCCCGGCCCGTACTGGTACGCCGCGATGAGCTACGTCTCCGCGTACGGCGGCGCCATCGCCCGCTTCGACAGCGCCGGCAACTGGCACGGCACCCTGAACGACCCCAAGTCCCAGCAGGGCATCAACCACTTCGTCGACCTGGTGCGCAAGTACAACAAGGGCGACCTGTCGGTGAACGAGCAGAACCAGTTCGAGTCGATGGCCCGCGGCCACGCGGCGGCCTTCTACGGCAACGGCTGGGAGGCGTCCAGCGTCACCGCGCCGGTCACCGGCGACGCGAACCTCAAGGACGCCGTCAAGGTGGCCACCATGCCCGGCCCGGGCGGCAAGCCGCTGCCGACCTTCATCGGCGGCTCGGCCCTCGCCGTCACCGCCAAGTCGCCGGCGGCGGCGCTGGCGACCGACTGGGTCCGGCTGTTCACCGGCGCCAAGGCCCAGCAGGCGCTGGCCGACAAGGACATCCTGCCGAACAACCTCACCCAGCTGAACCCGCTGAAGAACAAGCCGGCCACCGCCGCGGCCGCCAACGCGGTGCCGGACGCCTGGTTCACCCCGCTGGCGCCCGGCTGGGGCGCGGTGGAGAAGCAGAAGATCCTGCCCGACATGCTGACGGCGATCCTCAAGGGCAAGTCGGTCGACCAGGCCACCAAGGACGCGGACGCCGCGATCGACCAGCTGATCAACAAGGCCGGCTGACCGCCCGCCGCGGCCCCGGGCCCCCTCCCCGCACCGCCGGGAGGGGGCCCGGGCGTCTCACGAGCGCTCCTCGGATGTGCCCCACGCGGGCGCCCACCGTAGGATTGCCGCAAGTATCACCGCAGCGAGTGTGCGGACTCGCCGCCGTAGAGGTCCCCGCCGGGCATTCCCGCCCGGGCGGGGTGGAACCATCTCATCGGAGGCACCCCACGATGTCCGACACGCAGACCGTCCCTGGCCGGATCATGGCGGCGGAGATGGCCGAGCAGCCGGCCGTCCTGCAGCGCATCCTCGACGAGGGCGCCCCCAAGATCTTCGAGATCGCGGCGCAGATCGCCGCCCGCAACCCGCGGTTCGTCCTGCTCACCGCGCGCGGCACCTCGGACAACGCGGCGCTCTACGCCAAGTACCTGATCGAGATCCTGCTCGGCAAGCCGGCCGGCCTGACCTCGATGTCCACCACCACCGCGTACGACGCCAAGCCGGACCTGACCGACGTGCTGGTGATCACCGTCAGCCAGTCGGGCGGTTCGCCGGACCTGGTCGCCTCCACCAAGGCGGCCCGCGAGGCCGGCGCCATCACCCTGGCGGTCACCAACAACGCCGGCTCGCCGCTGGCCGAGGTCTCCGAGTTCCACATCGACGTGCTGGCCGGCCCGGAGAAGGCGCTGCCCGCCACCAAGACCTACACCGCCGAGCTGCTCGCCCTCTACCTGCTGATCGAGGGCCTGCGCGGCGGCGACGGCGCGGCCGCCAAGGAGCTGCCGTCGCTGGCCGCCGGCGTGCTGGCCCGCCAGGACGAGGTCAAGGCCCTGGCCGAGCGCTACCGCTTCGCCCAGCGCCTGGTCATCACCTCGCGCGGGTACGGCTACCCGACCGCCCGCGAGGCGGCGCTGAAGCTGATGGAGACCACCTACATCCCGGCCTCCCCGTTCTCCGGCGCCGACCTGCTGCACGGCCCGCTGGCCATGGTCGACAACGTCTCCCCGGTCATCGCGATCGTCCCGGACGGCAAGGGCGGCGAGGCCCTGCAGCCGGTCCTGGACCGCCTGCGCGGCCGCGGCGCGGACCTGGTCGTGGTCGGCCAGCAGGCGCAGGTCGAGGCCGCCTCCGCGGGCTTCGCCCTGCCGGCCGGGGTGCCCGAGGAGGTGCAGCCGATCCTGGAGATCCTGCCGCTGCAGCTGCTGGCCTACGAGGTCACCATCGCCCGCGGCCAGGACCCGGACGCCCCGCGCGCGCTCGCCAAGGTCACCGAGACCCACTGACGCCCGGCGCGCACCCGCGCGAAACGCCGAGACCCCCGTCCACAGGCTGTGGACGGG